>JAYPAW010000163.1:0-1546 GCA_038123915.1 Opitutales bacterium | reverse complement strand
CTCGACCGCTTGCGCATAAGCAGTATCGAACCCACTACGATTCCCGAAGGCTTGTTCCCTCTTATGGCTGATCCCCAACATCCGTTGATGCCTTATTTACATGTGCCGATGCAGGCTGGGTGTGACCGCACCCTGGAAAGAATGAAAAGAAGGTACAATCTTGGGGAAATGGAACAATTCTTTGATCGGGCGACCCGCTCTGTGCCCGATCTGTGTGTGGGTACGGATTTGATGGTGGGCTTCCCTGGGGAAACGGAGCAGGATTTTGAGGAAACCTGTGCCACCTTTCTCGAGGGTCCATACGCCTATTGCCATGTATTTACTTATTCGGAAAGAGAGGGCACACCGGCGGCAAAATCCACAGAGCAGGTGCCGATGGATGAGCGACGAAAAAGAAGTGCCCACTTGCGCAGGCTTTCGGCATCGAAACGGATGGATTTTCATGCCCAATATTTCGGCAGGGAAATGAGAGTGCTCTTGGAAAACCCCAAAGATGGAAGCTATTTTGCGTTTACGGATCATTACCTTAAAGTTCGGGTGAATGAAGAACACATGGGTCTGGCGAATCGTTTTGCTACCGTAAAGATTGGAGAAGCTTTTCCTGAGTACTGCAAAGCCGAGCTGATCGATTGGGAAGGCAGATAAATCCCTTTGGTCTTGCTCCAGTGTGGGGCGATCATGGATAAGAGACAGAAATTATGAAAAAAATCTTTCTTTGTGACGGACACAATTTGGCCTTTCGGGCATTTTATGGAATCCGGGAACTTTCCAGATCGGATGGTTTCCCAACCAATATGATTCATGGCTGGGTTCGGTCCTTTTGGCGTTTGGAAGATGATTTTTCCCCGGACGAAATTTGGGTATTTTTTGACCGGGGTGGGTGCCCGCAGCGCGAAAGCATCCTGCCCGAGTATAAAGCCAACCGGGGGAGCCCCCCGGAAGGGTTTTCTGAACAGCTTGAGTATGTAAAACAACTCACCGGTGCCATGGGGTATGGTTGGGCGGAAAAAGAGGGGTTGGAAGCGGATGATTTAATTGCCACCAAAACCAAAGAATTAAAAGGAGAGGGTACGGAGGTGACGATTGTTTCCTCGGATAAAGATCTTGCTCAATTGGTAAGCCCGGGAGTGCGACAATTACTCCCACCCCCCACGGCAAACCCAAGGATGGGTTGGCGCATGCTGGATGAAGAGGGAGTGAATGAAAAATTTGGGGTATCCCCAGCTTCCATCCTCGACTACCTCGCAATCATAGGAGACCAGTCGGATAACATCCCGGGGCTCTCAGGTGTCGGTCCTAAAACCGCAGTAAAATGGATCCAACAGTTTGGGGATATGGAAAATTTGATTACCAATGCTGGCCGGCTTACTCCCAAACGATTTTGCAGTGTGGTTTATGAGCGGAGGGAAGATTTGAGAAGGAATTTAGAGTTGATTCGCTTGATTTCGGATGCGGAGTATTCAGAGACAGTCCCAGGGCCCGTGGCCATGAATAAACTCGAGGAAATTTTTACTGCGATGGAAATGAGCAAGTCCTGGGAGGAAGC
>JAYPAW010000162.1:0-1615 GCA_038123915.1 Opitutales bacterium | reverse complement strand
AAAGGAGGTTCTTCGCCTTCGCCATCGCCTTTACCGACAAGACCGGGCCACATTGCATTATGAAGTTTTAGAGAAGAGAGGCTCATATTCGAATGAATTAGGGGTTAAGGTTTACAAAAAGGGCATTTGTTCAAGAATCCCTCTTGGATTCAAGAAAAAAAGCGGTCTGCGTGTAAGTTAAAGAGCAAACTTCATCCAAATAAATTTGCGAAAATACTGATGTTGGTAGAGCCTGAATTTATGAATAGAAAAATAACTGCATTAATCGCCCTTATCGCAAGCCTTAGCCTTTCCTGCTTCTTTTCTCTTTCAGCTAAAGAAAAGAGTTCGGATGATTCTGACCTGTTCCCCAGTAAAATTCTCGATAGCACGGGCAAAAGTGTATCCTCTGATGTCCTGGATGGAAAAATTGTTGGGATTTATTTCTCGGCTCAATGGTGCCCTCCCTGTCGTCACTTCACCCCCAGCTTGGTTGAATTCAGAAATAAAAACTCCAAGGATTTTGAAGTTGTTTTTGTATCCTCGGACCGATCCTCTGAGGACCAACTTAAGTACATGGAAAAATATGGAATGAAGTGGTACACCCTGCCCCACGGTTCCGATGCAGCCAAAAAGCTTTCGAAGAAATATGAAGTCCGCGGAATCCCATCTCTGGTTATCGTCGATTCAAAAGGAAATACCATCACTAAAAATGGTCGTGGGGATGTTTCCGGAAACCCCACGGGTGCCCTGGCCAGTTGGCAGAAAAAATCTTAATTTTTAAAAAGTTCAGCTGATTATTCTGCCCAAGAGGCGGAAGATGGATTAGTCTGCAAAATGTGATCAGGGCAGACTATTGTATAATTGGTGGCGGAATCGTAGGCTTAGCCACGGCTTTTCGTTTGAGTAAACATTTTCCCGGGCAATCCATTGTGGTTGTCGAGAAAGAGGAGAAACTAGCCGAGCACCAAACGGGCCGGAACTCTGGTGTTCTCCATTCCGGAATCTATTACAAACCCGGATCACTCAAGGCAAAAAACTGCCGGCTTGGGAAGTTGGCGATGGAACGATTCTGTGGGGAACATGGGATCGACTACGAGCTTTGCGGCAAGGTAATTGTTGCCACCCACGAGGATGAGATAGATCGCCTCAAGGCAATTTACCAAAGAGGACAGGCAAACGGGGTAAACTGCGAATTGATCCCCAAGGATAAGCTGCGGGAAATTGAACCCCACGCCGCAGGCATAGCAGCGATCCATGTGCCGGAGTGTGGGATTGTCAACTATCGCCAGGTCTGTGAACGGTTGGGCGACCTGCTCACCCAAGAGGACAGGCACCAAATTCTGCTCGGCGAGAAAGTGGTGGGCATTGAAAAAGGAACGGGGGAAATTGTCGTGCAAACGAACAACCAATCCATCCACTGCCAAAAACTGATTAACTGTGCAGGCCTGCACTCGGACAGGATTACCGAATTGGGCGGGCAGTCTCCCGATGCCAAGATTATCCCATTCAAAGGGGAGTATTATTTTCTATCCAAGGATGCAGAAAAGCTCTGCAATCACTTGATCTACCCAGTGCCCGACCCCAAATTCCCCTTCCTCGGAGTCCACTTCACCCGGATGATTGAGGGCGGGGT
>JAYPAW010000161.1:0-1681 GCA_038123915.1 Opitutales bacterium | reverse complement strand
GCCAATTCCTTATCAGGAGGGGAAGCTCAGCGCCTTAAACTTTCTCTCGAACTGAGCCGGAAACAAAATGGCCGAACACTGTACTTGCTCGATGAACCCACCACTGGCTTACACTGGTTGGATGTGCAAAAGCTGCTTGATTTACTTTTTAAATTAAGAGACAGCGGAAATACCCTTGTGGTGATTGAACATAATCTCGATGTCATCCGACTTGCTGACCATGTCATTGAAATTGGCCCGTCAGGAGGAAAATCTGGAGGTAAACTTATTTTTGAGGGCTCTCCAGAAAAATTAGCTCATGAAGATACCCCCACAGGAAAATTCCTTGCCAAACACCTGACTCCATTCTCATAAGTTTTAAGATGACAGAACGCCAAGAAAGCCTTGATTCGGAAGATGCACAACCTGATTTGCTCAGCTTGAAAAGAAACGCTTTTTGGCAGCTATGGAAAAGACGGGCTTTATTACTGATCGCCCTGCTCATTTTATTGATTCCTCTCTATGGAACTTTTGAACCTCTCTTCGAGTTTATTCTTTTTGCTGTTTCCTTGGCTACTCTGACATTTCCCGTCTTTTTTATTCCCATCCGTCGAGTAACTGGTAAGTTTCTGCACAAACTCCAGGAACAAAGGCTCTCGGAGGTTAGTGCCGTTTGCTCAACTCTCGTTCTTCTTCTTTTTTTATCCAGCCCGCTGATTCTTTTGCTCTGGGATGCGGCTGGAGAAAAAGTTGGGCTTATTGAAGTGGTTTGGTCACTCGCATTAGGAGAAGAATCTGCAAAAAATACCCTTCTTTTGGGGGTATCTGAGCAAATTCGCCAAATTCAAACGATTTTCCCAAAGCTACCGATCGATGAATCCAAAACACTTGAATTTGTAGCAAACTTGGTTGGAGATACCCGTGAGTTTTCAGGAACTTTTATTGAATTTCTTTTCAAGGGAACACGCGGGTTTGTCGCGGAGCTTGCTTTGGCTCTCATTGCCTTATCCTTTCTATATGCCCATGGTGGAAATTTTGTGAGAAGTGCTCTGAAAATGGGAGGTTTTACGGACAAAGAAACTTCATCTTGGTTTAATCTTTACCGGATGATCACTCTTCGCCTAATCAGCGACACCATCCTGACTTCGATTATTCGGGGAATTGCCATGGGGATGGTGGCCCATTTTATTGGTGGATTTTTCTTTCTTCCTATCTTCCTGATCGGTGCCTTTGTTGGGCTCGTTCCAGTGGTTGGAAGTGCCATGGTCTGGCTGCCGATATCTTCGATTATTTGGACCCGTGGTGAACCAACTACTGCCATCTCTGTCGCCCTTCTAAGTATCTTACTAAATTACTTAATTAGCCGGGTTCGAGCAGGTATGGGCAGGCGTCTGCACGAGCAGGGAGCCTGGTTGAGCTTTATGCTCTTTTTGGGAATAATCGGAGGTATCTTGGCTTATGGTCCCCAGGGTTTCGTGATTGGTCCGATGGCCGTTGTCCTAGCCTATGGACTCGTACGCTTCTTAAAGGAACAGTCTGCAGATAAAATTGCTGAATAATGATCTAAAGGTAACCAGGTAAAGGTATGATCATCGCCGAGTTTTGTTCTACCTCAAGGAAGAACAAAACTTTCCAAGTCTGCTTAAACCTTTTTCGATAACTTCATCGGAAGTTGCATAGCTCAAACGAATGTATCCATCTG
>JAYPAW010000160.1:0-1716 GCA_038123915.1 Opitutales bacterium | reverse complement strand
GCGAGTTTGAAATCGTTGGGGTTGATTTTAACTTTTACCGGTTGAGGGGCAGGGGGTTGAGGGACTGGTTTGGGTGCCGGAACATCGTGCTGCTTACGGAATTGATCGAAGGAAATCTTTTTAGGCTGCGGTGGAGTAACAACTGGTTTTGGAGTTGGCTTGGGTGTGGGCTTGGGCGTTGGCTTTTTAACCACAGGTTTGGGTCTGGGTGGTGGGGGCTTAGGAGTTGGTTTTTGGACAACGGGTTTAGGGCTGGGTTTGGGAGGCGTTGGTTTTACCGCCGGTAACGGAGGGGGTGTGGAAGAAGCTAATTCAAAGACATGAACGATTTCAGGTTCTTCCTCACAACTGGGGATAAACCCGTAGATCAACAATCCAAGTGCGAGAAGAAGATGGCAGGCCAAAGCCCAAAGAAAAATTCGTAGTTCTTTTTTGTTCAGTCCCAACATGATCGTATATCCAACACCTGTATAATAATTCCCGCACCGTGATCAAAAAAGATCACGATTTAGAATTAGCCCGGAGATTCAGGGAAATCAACCCTCAAGCACACTCCTAAGGAAATCATTAATTTCCTGACGATACCGACTCCCACCAATTTCTGGTAAGTCATTATGCCCGGCATTTTCAAATTCGACGAGTTTTTTGGGCTCTGGTAAAGCGTTGAAAAATTTCTTTCCGTGTCGAAAGAGGATCACCTCATCTTGATGTCCGTGAATAACCAAGGACGGAGATTGAATGTGAGGTGCTCTTTCCAGGTTGCGGAACCGATCCCATGGAACCAGGGGGTATTCGGTAACGGTCAGGAAGGTAGACATAAAAGGGCTTTCCAGAAGTAATCCAGCGGTCTTTTGTTTTTTTGCCAGATAACAAGATGGACCGGTCCCAAGAGATCTGCCCCAGATTACAATCTTATCCGAAGGAATATTCAGTTCATCGGTGAGGTGAGAATAGACAGCATCGATCGCATCGTAGCATCCCTGCTCATTGGGTTTCCCTGAGCTATGCCCGTATCCGGGGTAGTCATATGCGATCACAGAGTAACCCTCTTCGACCCATGATTGTAAGGTTTCTTCAATCCGGCCTATATCCTCGGCGTTTCCATGACTATACAAGATGGTTCCAGTGGATGGGGCGTTCGCTTTCCAATACTTGCAGGCAATTTGTTCGTGGCTGGCAGATTTTAGAAAAAAGATATCATCCTCCTTGGAATACCCGGGTTTCCTCGGAGCAGGGAAAATAAGAGAGTCTGCAAAGAGCCATGCGAACAGTACAAGGAACAAATAGATCATGCATGCAATGATCGCCATTCTTCCCCAGGGGAAGTTTATGATATCGTCTACAATGGATGAGGATGCCAAAATGGTGATGTTTGAGATGTCCATTCTAAGGTAGCCCTATTCTTTAAATCCTGCTAGGAGTGGATGCGATGAAAATTTGTTGTATTGGAGCTGGATATGTCGGTGGACCCACGATGGCGATGATTGCCCATAAGTGTAAAGACATCGAAGTTACGGTGGTGGACTTGAATGAGCAACGCATAGCGGCGTGGAACTCCGGGGATTTGCCTGTATACGAACCGGGACTGGAAGATATTGTTTCCCAAAATCGTGGGCAAAATTTATTTTTTAGCACCGAAGTGGATGAAAAGGTGCGGGCAGCTGATATCATTTTTATCAGCGTAAATACACCGACCAAAGACTACGGCTCAGGTTC
>JAYPAW010000159.1:0-1716 GCA_038123915.1 Opitutales bacterium | reverse complement strand
TACAAACCTTGAGAATATTCCTTTGGCTAAACAAGTCTAATCTGTATGAAGTTTCAGATATCATGTCTTCTTTTTATTCGTGATCTCTCAAACCGCCTTCTTCTTATCCGTAGAAGAAAACCACCAAACCTTGGTACATGGAGTCCCCCGGGTGGCAAATTAGAGATGCAATTAGGTGAATCGCCCTATGAATGTGCGAAGAGAGAAGCTTTAGAAGAGGTTGGGCTCAAACTTAAGGACAAAGATCTAAGTTTATTTGGATATATTTCGGAAAAAGCTTACGAGGGTAACTCTCATTGGTTGATGTTTATGTTCGATTGCTTGGTTCCCCTCGAACAAAAACCTGCAGAAATTGATGAAGGCTATTTTCAATTTTATACTAGGAACGAAATTAATGATCTTCAAATTCCTCCCAGTGATCATAAATTGGTTTGGCCCTTTTATGACCGTAGAACAGAAGGTTTTTGGTGTGTGAGAGCAGATTGCAGCCATGGAGTTCCACATTTAGAGATTGAAGGAAACACCGGTTGCAACCTATAATCATCGAAATTTTATAATAAATTATGGAAGGTATATACCACGATGCAGACTTAAATGATTCGACCGAACCATCATCGGATACCATTCCTGTTGATTCCCGAGAAAGGCCTGATCAAGACTTCATAAACCATCCAATCAATCGTGAACTGGAAGCAGAGGAAAAAATACGGTTGTATTCTCAGATGCTTCGCATTCGGAGATTTGAAGAGAGATCATTGAGGGCTTACCAACAAGGCCATATTGGTGGTTTTCTTCACCTGTACATCGGACAGGAAGCGGTTGCGGTTGGTGCTGTTTCGGTTATGTCAGAAGACGATCATGTAATCACTGCCTATCGGGATCATGGGCACGCAATCGCGGTTGGCATGGATATGGATGAGTGTATGGCCGAACTCTTCGGGAAGCGGACCGGTTGCTCTAAAGGAAAAGGTGGTTCGATGCATTTCTTTGCACCCGATAAAAACTTTTGGGGAGGACATGGAATTGTTGGTGGTCAAACACCACTTGGCCTAGGTATTGCATACGCTCTTAAAAATAAGGGGGTCAAGGGGGCATGCCTTTGTTTCATGGGAGATGGTGCAACGAACCAAGGCCCATTTTACGAATCTTTAAATTTAGCATCCCTTTGGAAATTACCTGTGATTTACATCATAGAAAATAATGGTTATTCCATGGGAACAGCAGAATCAAGACATTCAGCTGGTGAACCTTTGGCACGCCGAGGGGATTGTTTTGATGTTAATTGGTCTGTTCACCAAGGCCATGATTTATATGAGGTAAGGGCTGCGATTGAAGATGCTCTTGCTCGTGCCCGAACAGATTGCTCTCCCTCAGTTTTGGAAATCGTAACTTACAGATACAGAGGACATTCGGTTGCTGATCCCGACCAAACTTATCGCAGTAAAGAAGAGATTGAGGAGTACAAAAAGAACAAAGACCCAATTAATCTTTTCCGTGACAAACTACTGGCCGAAGGCTTAATGACGGATGAGGATGCGAAGGCCCTTGATCAATCTGCAAAAGATGAAGCAGAAGCCTCGGCTGAATTTGCTCTGGCTAGCCCTTTTCCTGATACCTCCGAATTAATGGATGATGTTTACTGGGAAACTGATAACCCAGAGCACAAAACCTCTTCAGGAAAATTATTTTTTGAATCCTCACTCTCCGATTAAATTT
>JAYPAW010000158.1:0-1748 GCA_038123915.1 Opitutales bacterium | reverse complement strand
AATTAGGAGTAAGGAAAAGAACGAATGAAACTTCTCGAACGATGCAGAAGTCGAAATTCCTACGCTATTCAATTTTTGAGTTTGGTCAACTTAAGAGCTTTCCATCAAGGCGTATCGAAGAACCGCTTTTGGTCGCGTGTATAAAGCATCAAAAGCACAGTTATCGGTGCATCCTAAGTCGAGAAGATGTTCCTTCAGTGCCGGTTCGGAGATGTTTACATCCCGAAGGAGAAGATATTTACTTGAATAATCTTCCAAGATACCACTTTCCGAATAGATTGTGCCCTCTATCTCGCGTTCGATTGCGACTCGCTGACCAAGATACTTTTCCAAAATCGGTTCCCACGCATTTGGAACCATCTCGGTCAGGTTAGACTGCATTTCCTGAAATCTTTTTTCAGAATCCTTTGCTTTCCCCAAACGAGTATCCTTACTCATGGTGCCAATAATTGCCCGAAAGGCTTGTCCAAAAGAATCCCGAAGCATGTTAAACGAATTTAAAACCGAACGTTTGACCCGATCTCGTAAAGGTGGGTGTAGCAGGCGTTCTCTTTCTTTTTTCCACAGGACCCCCAAACGGGTATCAGGGTCGGGTGCCTGCCTAATGAAAAAGGGAATTTTATCCACTTCAAGTGAATGAACAATTCGGGACCTTATCTTTAATTCATGGATCACAGAATCCCCTACACTTTGAAGTTCTACCCCCTGGGCAAAAACTTCGAGTTTTCCGCATATCCATTCACCATCCTGAAAAGGAAATAAAACTTTTTGCCCGTTGAACTTTTTTAAACAATGGTCGCAGGAGCGTCTTTTGATGACCGCACCCAATAGTGCGGATAGAAAAAGCAGAATGAGGGGCAACCAAAAAGCCAGTGTGTCCATAAGATCTAGATTAAAAGACCGAATATAGATTCTGTTTTATTCGAACTTGCAAGAAGAAGATTACCTTGTTTGCATAGTAAGTCCTACCCTTTATTCTGCCCTTCCATGAGTTTTTTTAAAGTCATCCGTCTTCTTCCAATCGTATTGACCCCCTTGTTTTACTTGGCTTGCTCAGATGAAAAGCCTGAACCTAAGCAAGAGACGCAACTTCCACCCACAGTTGAAAAGCAAAAGCCGACAGCTCAAATTCCTTCTACCGCAAAGCCCGTTGTGTACATTGAAGAGCTCGATCAATTCCAGGAATATTTCAAAGAACAACACGAGACCAGTTTCAGCCATGTAACCAAGAAGAACTGGACCAGTTACACCGCCGGAAAAGATGGCATCCTGACCAAGGTCCTGCTGTTCGGAAAACCCAACTATACCATTTCCGAGCACTATGGTTCGAGTATGAGCGGATTTGTGCGTGCTGATAATCCTGACACAGGTCCCAAATACGGAGAATGGAGCATAACCCGGGAAGAAATTGTCAATCAACTTGCGCTTCAGGGATTAACTGAAATCGATCGCGGGTGGATTACCTTACAAATGAGGGGAGAAATTCCCCAACAAGCCGGCAGAATGTATTTTATCGTTTGCGATCAAATATCCGATAAGCGGGCATGGTTTGGTGCCTTTGCGTTTGCAGAGGGCAATTCTTACAAAAATGGCAGGTTCTGGCTTCACCCCGAACATGATTTGGTTTTCCGTACCTATGTAGGAAAAACAGCAGACCAACTCGAGCGTGAACAGCGTGGTCAACCGTTATTTGACTCCGATACCGCTTCATTGGTTCCTGCCCAAGATATTCCTGCGGCTCCAAAACC
>JAYPAW010000157.1:0-1758 GCA_038123915.1 Opitutales bacterium | reverse complement strand
GGAGGCAGTTCATCACCCTGAGAAGGAGAAGAGATGAACTTGTTTGTTTCAGATTCTTTGGGCAGGGGTGGCGACACAGTCCGTTGGGTCTTTTCCATGTCGGTCAACCTGGAGAGAATGTCTTTTAGGGCGAGGTTGATTTCCTCAGTTTTAGATAGTAAATTCTCGATTTGTGGGTCGCTGGCAGGGGGCAAAGGAGAAGAGAGACTCGCTTCTTCCAAGCGATCAAGCTTGGTGTTCATCTCCTGTTGCATAGTCCTGATCTGATCCATAATCGCCTCAGATGGATCCGAGGAGGAATTTACGGATTCCCGAACGATCTGATCTACCAAGGTAGGAACTTTATCAATTTTTAAGGCAATGGAATCAAGGGCAGTACGCAATTCCTTGACCTCAAAAATGGCTTTGTTCGTCAGTTCAGAATTCTCCTGACTCCTACTATCTTCGGTCTGATCAATAAATTTTTGCAGGAAATGAGGAAGGAAGAGAAGGATCGCAATCAATCCAGTACCCAGTAGGCATGTGGCAATCTCCCAATGGTATAGGGTGCCGTTTTCTTTTAAGCCAACGGAGGCGAAGAGAACAAGGATTACAAAAATAAAAGCAGCTGCACCGTAAAAAGGTCCTTTGCTCGTCGTATTTTCATTTTCATCCCCAAAGTCCATCACCCAAATATCTTATCTTCTATGGTTGTTTTTTATGGGAAAACCAAGCGAAAAATTTGGAGTTACCTGCTTATCTTGGGCGGTCGGGGAGGCCAATTTTTCTTTGGACTTTATTGAGGATCTTGAATGCTCTCTGTTGAGCAGCCTGTGCTCCTTCTTTTAAAACGGAATCCAAATATGTTTTATCGTTAATCAGTTGATGGTAGGATTCCCGGACCGGGCGAAGATTTTCAACCAACAGCTCCGATACTTCGGATTTAAGCTCTCCATACCCTTTGCCCAGAAAGTGATCTTCCAAAGAGTGGAAATCTATTCCAGACAGAGAGGAGTGAATGGTGAGTAAATTAGAAACGCCAGGCTTTTCCTGACTTACTTTAATCTCAGTTCCGGAATCTGTAACCGATGATCCAATCTTTTTTCTAATCTGATCAGGTTCATCGAGAATGAAAACGGTGGCTTTTTCATTCTCATCTGATTTGGACATCTTCCGGGTGGGATCCACCAAAGACATGATGCGTGCTCCCGTTGCGGGCACAAAGGGTTCAGGTATGGTAAAAGTTTCGGAATATTTTTGATTAAACCGCCCGGCTAGATCGCGGCATAATTCCAAATGCTGACGCTGATCTTCACCCACTGGTACCAAGTCAGCATTGTAGAGTAAAATATCCGCTGCCATCAGCACCGGGTAGCAAAGCAGGCCTGCATTGATAGATGCTTGTGCCCTCACTCCGTCGTGAGTGAATTTTATATCGCTGCTTTCGGATTCGTTGGAGACTTTGAATCCAAGCTTGGAGGCCTTGTCCTTAAATTGGGTCATTCTTTGCAATTCCCCAATGGGGGTCATGCAGGTAAGAATCCATGCCAACTCAGTGTGACCGATTACATGAGATTGAACGAATTGATTACATTTTTTTGGATTGAGGCCACAGGCAATGTATTGAGCAATACAGGAATAAACATTTTGTCTTAAAACCGATGGCTTGGGTGGTACGGTTATGGCATGTAAATCAACGATTCCAAAATAACACTCGTACTCTTCGAGCATTTTGGACCAATTTCTTACGGCACCCAGATAATTACCCAAGGTTAAATT
>JAYPAW010000156.1:0-1773 GCA_038123915.1 Opitutales bacterium | reverse complement strand
GCATTTCCTGAAGCACAGAAAACTCGTCGGAAAAATCCAGATCCATTAAATCCTCCGCAGGTTCATCCCAGTCCTCTTCGCTGTCTGAGGAAGTTGCCTCTGCCTCCCTGGTTTCATCCGGGAGATCATCAAATTCGCTATCCTCATTGTCCGAAACTTCATCCGGAGATGGATCCAGTTCTTCGCCGTCCAAACTTTCATCATTGCTTCCAACCTCCTCGAGCAATGGATTGGTTTGTAATTCCTCCAAAATAGCAGAACGCAGTTCCAGAGCAGATACTTGCAGGATTTTTAAGGACTGTCGAAGCTGAGGAGCCAATACCAGGCTCTGAGTTTGCTTCTGTACTTGCCTAAGACCTTGGGAAAGGGCCATCTGTCGAAAAGAGCAGTTTGGAGATTAAGCGAGAATCGGAGGGGTTTCCTTGCGGTGCCACCGCAGGGCAGCATTTTCCCCATCCCGACTAAATAAATCGTTGGTGTAAGCGGCCAACTTTTCGTTGGTCGGCCCATACCCATCCCCGTAGATAAAGTTTTCCAACTCGGTGAGCATTTGATCGGCGGTTTGGTATCTTTTATCCCGCGGTCTTTGCAAAGCCAGATGAAGGATGGAGTTGAGCCTTTCATCAATATCCTCTCTGATCTCGGAAAAATTGGGGATCTCCATTTCCAGGATATTACGGATTGTATTTTCAGGGTCCGCATCCTCAAAAATATTATACCCAAGCATGAGCTCGGCCATGACCACCCCGCAGCCGAATAAATCCGCCCGATGATCGGTCACTTCGCAGCGAGCCTGTTCCGGGGATAGATATTCATCTTTCCCGGCAATCACTTCGCCTTCCTGATTGTACATCAGGTCCAAAGCCTTCGCGATTCCGAAGTCGGTCAGTTTAACATCTCCTTCCTGACCAATCATGATGTTTTTCGGGTTTACATCCCGGTGCACAATCCCAAGCGGGCGGTTCTCCTTGTCTTTTTTACGATGGGCGTAAGCAAGCCCACGACAAATCCGGGAAACAATAAATACCGCAAGATCTGCTGGGATGTATTGATCGGTTTCCACATGGCGGTCCAGAAACTCTTCGAGGTTCCATCCCGACACATATTCCATGGTCATAAAATACTGCTCCCCAATCTTACCCAGGTGGTAGGTTTGAACAATGTTGGTGTGGATCAGGTCGGCGACCAATTTGGCTTCACCGATAAAATTATTTCGGAATTCCTCAATCGCAGAGTATTCCTCTCGAATTAACTTGATAGCCACGACTTTACGAAATCCGCCAATTCCGCGTTGGGTAGCCTCGTAAACCAACCCCATTCCGCCTTCTGCGATTTTACGGGTTAGTTCGTAGTGAACTTCGTTAAAAATGTGCTTCATCCAGTAAAGTATTCCCTTTGTTTAGAAACTAATCGTACCTCCAAGATCGAAATCATCAAGTCCAACATTTAAACTTTTCAAGTGTTTTCGGTTTGATGGCATAAAAATAGCTGCATTTATGAGGAATTTGACTTACCTGCAAGAATCATCATTTTTGAGAATATGATTACCTTAACAGATTCTGCGGTCTCACAAGTCAGCAAAATGCTTTCTGAAAAAGAAGAGGGTATGCTTTTGCGTATCTTTATTGAGCCAGGTGGATGTTCTGGTTTTGAGTATGGCATGTCTGTTGATTTCCCGAAAGAGGGTGATGAAGTATCAGAATACAAAAATGTACGCTATGCAGTTGCTGGGGATAGCCTTGATTACCTTAACGGTTCGGAAGTACATTTTGA
>JAYPAW010000155.1:0-1782 GCA_038123915.1 Opitutales bacterium | reverse complement strand
TACTGACGTGAGTCTAGGAAAACCCATACCCGCAAAGCCCCACCCCGGCTCGCTTACAAGTTCGCCGGGTTTTTCTGTGCATGGCATGTACGAACTAACCAAACCCCGGTTAAGTTTACTCTCTGTTTTCACTGCCTCCCTTGGCTATCTGGTCCGTGAACCCCTTCAGGCAGATTGGTCTATTTTTATTTGTCTTACCCTGGGGACAGCTCTTGCTGCAGCTGGAGCGGCTGCCCTCAATCAATGGATGGAAAAAAATGAAGACGCCCAAATGGCCCGCACTGCGTCGCGCCCCCTCCCTGCTGGTTTGGTATCTCCTCAATTTGCTGTCGTTTTCGGAATCATCCTTTCTTCCATCGGCTTATACATCCTTTGGGCTGGAACCAACCCCTGGGCCACCACTCTGACTCTCGCAACTCTTGTGGTTTACCTTCTCCTCTACACCCCAATGAAAAAACGGAGTCCGTATGCCACTGAAGTCGGGGCAATCTCTGGGGCTCTTCCTCCCCTGATTGGGTGGGTTGCGGCAGAAGGTGCACCTACCACCTACGGTTGGATTCTTTTCGGTATTCTTTTTACCTGGCAACTTCCTCACTTCATGGCAATCGCATGGAATTTCCGTGATGATTATTCCAAAGGCGGATTTAAACTCCACCAACTAGGCGACCCAGATGGCCGTGCCCTCGCCCGCAAGAGCCTTTTTTATTCTGTTCTTTTAACCGCTTTTGTATTTTCCCCTTACTTTTTACCCCTTCAGCAATCCATACCTGGCACCTTCTATCTTGCATCTGCACTATTTCTCTCTCTTTATCTTCTTATTCCTGCCTTAAGGTTTTTAACTTCAGCTAACCGAGATCAATCTGCGAAAAAACTTTTCTTTGTAACCATCATCTATTTACCCCTCCTGTTTGCCGCCCTTGTGATCGACAGATATCTCTAAATTTAACATGACCTCGATTCTATCCAAGCTCTTCTCCCTCAGGCACCTCATGCTTGGTGCCATCCTCATGCTCGCTGGTAGTTGCTCACGCATTGACCACAAACAGTCTGCCCTCGATCCTAAAGGATTGGTTTCACAAAACCAGTATGATGTGTTCATGCTCTCCGTCTGGATCACTATCTTTCTATTCTGTGCGGTTGGTGGATGCTTACTTTATGTCCTTTGGAGATACCGTGCCAAAACTGCTGAAGAAGCGAAGGAAATCCCTCCTCAATCCCATGGTAACTCGATGATTGAGACTGGGCTGATTATCGCCTCCGCCATTATTCTGGTTATCCTTGCTGTCCCTACCCTTCAGGGCATCGTTTTATTGAATCGGGTGCCAGATGCCAACGATCCTGAAACACTTGAAAAACTTGGACTGGATCGCAGCCAAATTGACGGTGCCATTACCGTGAATGTTACGGGCAAACGATTCTTTTGGGTTTTTGAATACCCACAATACGGAATTGTCACTGCCAATGAGTTAATCTTTCCAGCATCGAAAGCGGTTCGTATCAATCTTCGCACCGAAGATGTGATCCACAGTTTCTGGGTTCCCAAACTTGCTGGAAAAATGGACCTCATGCCAGGTCAGGAAAACTTTATGTGGTTTATTGCAGACCAAAGTAAAATCATCGGAGACGCCGATGCGGCCACGGCCATGCCCTCTGTTCACGATGGTGAGATGCGTGCCCAGGTATTTGCCAAGCAGAAGTTCACCGACGAGTTTGAACCGGTCGGCGGGCTTTTCTACGGTCAATGTGCTGAATATTGCGGAAATTCTCATGCATACATGTCCT
>JAYPAW010000154.1:0-1788 GCA_038123915.1 Opitutales bacterium | reverse complement strand
AAGACAGTCCCCAAAAAGCCAGCAGCGAAAGAAGAACCGACCAGTGTTGCCGCCGAGGTTAAAGCATCGGATAAAGCAACCGCAGCAGATGTATTGGGTCCGGATGCTGGAACTCCAGAGGCGAGTGAGGCTAAAGAGGCTTCCACTTCTTCTGAGGAATAAACATTTTGGATATGCGGGGAATAGGTAATATTCCCATTGTATTTTTGTCCCTGTGGATTTTTTTTGGCTCTAGTCTATCTGCTCAGGTAAAAATCAGTCTCAGGAACAAGGCTTATTTTACGGTTCGCGATTTCAAGCGGATACCTGAGTTTTTTACTGGCAGGGAATTCACAGGATGGAAAGTTTACTGCAGAACCAATCCCGCAGACCGGGAAGGTTTCTATTTTGTGGTTAAGGTCACGGGTGATGTTCCACCATTAAGTGCAGATTGCCATTGGTTGTTGGAATGGATCACTCCTCTGGATCCAACAGCCCAGCAAAAAAAAGTTTCACTGACAGATCAAAAAATTTCTGGGAAGGAAGTATTTATTGGTCTTACGGGGTCCGACTGGCCCGATCCATCGGTCCAACCGATTGCCTGGTCTCTTTCATTAGTTGATTCGGAGGAGCGTATTCTTGGCCAGAGTCAGAGTTTCCTGTGGTCTAAATAAAATTTTCAGATCTCTGCTAAATGAGCAGTAGATGGAAAAAAATTGGAGCCCCTGATTCCTTTTCCCTTATCGGAATTGAAGAGACCTTGATAGGGGGGCAAAGTTTTGCCTGGTCCTCCTCTAAGACCAATCAATGGGTGGGCCTTATCCGGCAAAGCTTGGTGCATTTGAAGTGGTCTGAGGGGCAACTTCATTGGCTTTTAGAAAGTGGGGAAAAGATTACAGAAGAAGAAATCTGCCACTATTTATGGCTAGATGATTCTTATGTTTCAGCCGTGAATAATCTACCATGGCGAAGCGACCCCGTCTTGGGTCGGGCGATGGCTAAGTATTCTGGACTACGCATTCTTCGGCAACCCATGGAAGAGGTACTCATGGTTTTTATTCTGAGTTCTGCAAAAAGTATTCCTCAAATCAAACAACTCTGTCAGAGAGTTTACAAATTATTCGGAAATGAGGTGGCCCCAGGGTTTTATTCATTTCCAGGTTGGTCCAATTTGAAAAACTTAAAGGAAGAGGAAGCAAGAAAGCTGGGTATGGGATATCGGGCAAAATATTTGGTTGGCACCGCTCAGTATTTATCCGCAAATGCAGATTTTTTAAAAGAAGTCCAAAGCTTGCCTTACTTTGAAGCTCGCTCCAAGTTGATGAAGCTTCCTGGTGTTGGTCCTAAAGTGGCCGATTGTATTCTCCTTTTCGGTGCTGAAAAGAACCAAGCCTTTCCGATCGATACCTGGATCTTACAGTCCCTGGAAAAGCAGTATGGGATGAGGGGTTGGAAATTACCGCAGATGGAGGAATTTGCCCGGATTCATTTTGGCGAGCATGCCGGGCTCGCCCAACAATTTTTATTTTCCTATCAAAGAAATTTAGCTTAGCTGAACGAGGTATGGTGTAAAAAATTGACAAAGCCTTTACAAAACGAAAGGTCTGGCACAAGAATTGCCAATGGAACATAATCCAGCTCTTACATGACCGAAGCTTCGCAATTTCAAGACTACAAGACAGAAAATTTCTTTGATGAGATGTTTGATCAAAGCGATTCTTTGAAGGCACGGTTTCACTACGATAAAATTTTCCAACGATTTGATCGTTTAACTGAGTCTGAAATTGCTGAAAGGAGGCAACAGGCAGA
>JAYPAW010000153.1:0-1806 GCA_038123915.1 Opitutales bacterium | reverse complement strand
ACAATTGTTCTATGTTTATCTGACAACTTAGACAAAGCTTCGTTCAATTTTTCATGCAATTCATTATTTAAAGCTTTCTTGGCAGAAGTCACATTCGTGGAAGAGACTGCTTCCAAATCCTTACTCATCCCACCATCTTCACTGGCTTGATCAAAGCTGAAAAACTTGCGAATTTTTCTTCTTTTTAAATGAGTAAGGGTCAGATTAACGCCAATTCGATACAACCAGGTGTAAAAAGAAGACTGCTCTTTAAACTTTGCCAAAGAGCGAAATGCTTTGACGAAAGTTTCCTGAGTAAGATCAGCAGCATCCTCAGTATTCATGGTCATATTGTAAAGAACCGCGTAGAGACGCTGCCTGTAACGAAGGATCAAAGAATCGAAAGCAGATAAGTCTCCACTCTTTGCTCTTTGAACTAAAGAAAGGACATCTTCCAGTTTTTCAGTTGAACAATCGGAAGAAATATCACTTCTGATTGTATCTGATAAAGAATTGTCCATCCAAAAAAAATGGACGAAAATCCTTTAAACAGCAAGGAAATTAGATGTTTTTAAGGAACGAACCAAGGATAGTTTGTCTGAAAAATTGTTTAAAAATCCAATTATCTTAAGTCGTAAGGATTCATCTGGGAACTCATCTACAATCGATTTAGTATGAGAAAGATGCTGATCTAGGTACTCGATAGAACGATCAAGGACTTGGTATTTATTGAGGAGCTCAACGATCCTAAGATTTGAAAAGTCAGAGGTGAACTGTTTATCCTTTGAGCAAAAAAGCTCGTTTAATTCCATGATTTCCTCTGCGGTAGCTTCCTCACGCAAAAAGATCATCGGAAGCGTAAACTTGCCCGTCAACCAATCCGCCCCAACTGTCTTATCACATTTATCTTGGGGCATGAAAGCGTCCATTAAATCGTCATAGACTTGGTAACTGATCCCCAAACAAAGTCCAAAATTACCCGCTTTCTCTATCAATAAGTCATTTGCTCCAGACAAATAGGCCCCAATCTCACAGGATGCTTTAAAAAGCTCACCTGTTTTATCGTTAATAAACCCTACATATTCATCTAAAGAAAGATTAGTGCGCCCTCTTGCGAAGGTTTGCCTAATCTCACCGGAACAAGTCTTTCGGGTAGCTTCTGCAACCACTGCACAAACCTTGGTAGTGGGAAAGCGGGAAGCCAGTTCAAGGGCATATCCAAAAAGAGCATCACCCAAAAGAAGCGCGGAATGGGCTCCAATTTTCTGATGCATGGCAGGTAATTTCCGCCTCATTTCAGCTTCATCCAAAATATCATCATGGATAAGGGTTGCCAGATGAACCAATTCTAAAACAACCGAAGCATTGAGCACGGAATCTGATACTGGATTCTCACTGTTTGAGAAAAGATAAACAAGTTGAGGACGAATCCTTTTACCACCAGCCAAAGCAGCCGACTGAGCGTAAGAAACAACTTCTTGATCTAACTCAAGCAAAGAATCCGCTAAGCGTGATTCGAAAAGATCTATAAAGCTACTAGTATCAATAGCTGGGGTTTGAAAAGCAATTGGGCTCATCTACTAATAAACTAATGTTTTATAAAGTGTAGACAAGCAACTGGGTCGAAAAAACCCAGAAACTTACCAATCTCTTTTCTTGTGACGATTGGCTCTCGTACGTTTGCGACGCTTATGCTTATTCATTTTTAAGCGACGCTTCTTTTTAAGGTTACCCATTAAATGTTAGAATTATAGATTTGAATTAGAGAAAATAAAATAAAAAGACCCGCGTCCTCGGTTAAGAAGACGCGGGTCGCAAGACTGGCAA
>JAYPAW010000152.1:0-1903 GCA_038123915.1 Opitutales bacterium | reverse complement strand
CGGTTCTGCAGATCGACCTGGAGAGGATTCCTCAGGTTCGTAAAAGTCGGTGGATTGAGTCGATGCATCAGCATTCTCCACAGGTTCTTCCAGAGCAACCGATGGGGTGGAATCCTCAACCGTGAACGCGAGCTGATTTGATGGCGGATTTGTTTCGGTGCGGTTGGTGGGTCGACGAACAATGGATTCCACATCTTCCAATGGGATAGGATCCCGGTACTTTCTTTTGGGGTAAGAAATTTTTTCTCTATCGCCAAAAGGAGACTGGTGGAGCTCGTCGGTGGATCGCCCGTAGAAAATCTTGTGAAACTTTTCCTGCAAAGTATGCAATCTCTCCGAATACTCATTCATCTCGCCCTTCATCGAGCGTATACGTTCCTGCTGGTAGTAACTCTTGCTTTCCACATCCTGAAAATAATCCTGCACCTTTCTGGCACTTAACGCATTGGGAGACTGGGCAACCCCTAGCGAAGCGAAGGCAATCTGGATGGCTAAAACTGGGACTAGAAATTTTTTCACGGGCAGAATCTTTTCAATTAAACAAGCACTTATTTATAATCAATCCTAATGATTTTCTCCTTGGTGTCGCCTGGGCGTGATCTGCCTTGGAATATACCAGCATAAAGCATGAAAAATTATGAAATAGAGACCATTCACCAAAAAGGCACCGTAAAAGGCCGTCCGCAAACCACCCTCTCTGCGGTGGGCTCTTTGGTGCCCCGCCAGTTTAGCTGCCCGAATCTCGTCCAGCGACAAAGGCAAGCGGGCATCCCACAACCTGGGAGGTAATTGTTTTTCACGCACAAAATCAGGGATCGCTGGTGGACGGTCCATAATAATTTCCCAGTAAGGCCGCTTGGTCATACCCAACAGGGGACCCAACTTAATTTCCCGGTAGAAAGTGAGCTGGATCAGCACCGCAGTGAGAACCAACAGTCCCTGTGAAACAAGCCATGCTTTTGTCTTTAATTTCATCTTCTACTTTCTACTAGCCTATGGAAGCACTCAGGGCAAAGTTCAACTTATTTTAGGATCATCCATAATTTTCAATTCAAGGTTGCCATAGCGAACAATATTTCGACTCTTGTATACGAGTTGGGGAGATGAGGAAAATTTTTACTTTTACATTTTGTCTGCTGATTGGGTGGGCCCACATCTTGTCGGGCACGGTTCATGTGGTTCAAAAAAATGAAACCCTGGGAGGGATCGCTCAAAAGTACGGTGTCTCGGTATCTACCCTCCAAGCCTACAACGGAATTTCCAACCCCAACCTTCTCTATGTGGGTAAGAAGCTGAAGATTCCAACTGGCAATGTCCGGGAAGTCAGCTATGTGGTTAAGAAGGGGGAAAGCTTGGGAATTATCGCCAAAAGGTTCGGCGTATCTGCAACCGATCTTGCCCTGATCAATCAGATTAGCCGGCCAGACCTCATCCGGGTCGGGCAAAAACTAACCATCCCTCTATCCGGATCGAGGAGGCCCGTTCCGCCCAAATTGCTCGATTCCAGCACCCTCGCCAAGCTCGACTCCATTCGCCCCACTTCCGGCAAGTGGCAGCGTATCATCGTGCATCACTCAGCCACCCCCATCGACGACGCAGTCAATATGCACAAGGTTCACCTCGCCCGCGGGATGAAAAATGGGCTCGCGTACCACTTTGTCATTTCCAATGGATCCCGCAAGGCCCGCGACGGGGAAATCTACCTGAGTAACCGTTGGAAGGGGCAGCTGGACGGTGGGCATGTTAAGAAACACTCAGCTAACAAGACGAGCATAGGGATTTGCCTGATCGGAAATTTTGAGGTTCGCCCACCCACATCCAAGCAATTAACTGCATTGGAGGGCTTATGCGAATACCTGATGAAACGATGCAATATCGGGGTTAATGATGTCACCACCCACAC
>JAYPAW010000151.1:0-1922 GCA_038123915.1 Opitutales bacterium | reverse complement strand
CGTTTTACTGCGCAGACTCTGGGTTGGTTTATAACCATCGAGCCAAATGTATTCTAGCTTGTGCTTACTCATATAATTAAGGGTTTAAGGACTGATAATAGACTGAGTGTCTAAAAGACAATCGCAAAAACTTTAGCAAATGAAATGCCAATCCTTATTTCGAGCCAAAACTGTAAAAGAATTGAACGCCTTAAATACCAAGCTTGGGAAACTTAATAGATAAAGAGGGAATTCTAGTTCCGCCAGGGCTTTTCGGGTGCATCTGCCAAAAGCTTCATCTCGTCGCTGATCCCTGATATGGCAGACTTCCAGCATTTGGCTTTATCATTCATCTGCTGGAAAAGATCTAAATTAAGATTCGAAACTACCCAGGAATCTAACTTCAATTCATCTTCGAGCTGACCAGGTGACCAACCCGAATGCCCAAGGAAGCAGGCAATATGGATATTTTCATTTTCTTTCCTTAAGGATTCCGCTTTGTTGATATCGATCCCGAAGTATAATCGGAAAGAGTCTGAGGAATCCCTCCAGTCCCAGGCTGCAATGATTAATTTCTCCCGCTCCACAGGCCCACCGTCGTAAACTTCGGCCTGACCGAGGGCAAAGTGTTGGAATTGATCGTCCAACTGGATCAACTTTTTGCCCAGAGGGCGGTTTAAGATCACTCCCAATGTTCCATCTTCATCTGAATGGTTGGATAAGAAAACAATACTTCTGCAAAAGTTCGGATCCTGCAGGGATGGATGGGAAAGCAGAATACTGCCTGATAAAGATGCGGATTGCTTAAATCTGGAAGTGATATTCAAGAGATTTAATCTACCCAGAACCGGGTAGTAAAATCAAGCAAAGCTGAAAGAAAATTAGTTTCCTGCGTTTGCAGGAACCGAAGATGTCGATTCTACCTTACTTTTCTTGGTCAGGTCGGAAGAAGACTTATCCTCCTTGGTATCCTCCTTCAGTTCACCCGGCACTTCGGGTGGTTGCATGACTTCAGCATCGCCCCACTGCTCTTCATAAAGAGCTTTCAGGTGGGCAAACACTTCGACGATGGATTCATCCTCTTCGATTTCAAATAACTTGAGTATTAATTCTTTATTGCTTCGAAGTTGCAACCTCTTGCCCAAAGTTTCCATTCCGCGGTAACTGTTGATTACATCTCTTGCCTCGTCTTGCTTGGCCAAAATCCTTTTTGCTTCTCTGTATGTTATTCCCATTTTCAATCCTTGTTAGAAGTTAATTCCATAAAACACAGAGATTAAGAATATAAACCCCGCGTTTTCCATCCATACACCTACCCTTACTCAGGTTGGACGCAGATTCGATTAAAAAATGAAGAAATATGCTTTTTTTTATTCACAAGCAGGCATGCAAAAAAAAGACGGCCTCCGAAAAGGCCGTCTTCTGTATGAAATTGGGTCGAGGATTTACTGCGACACCACATTAACCATCGCTTGAAGGATGGTGTTCCATGTGGAGGGGTTTTCCAAGGTGGCATTTGGGAACATGCAGCCATCCCAGCAAATGTGTTTGATCCCACGATCCTGAAAGTCTTTCAGCCAATAACTTGAGCAACGAGTGATATCCAGTTTTCCGTTGGGATCATCTGCCGGGCAATGTTTACCGGTTTTATCGTGAGAACCAGCACCATGGACTTGCCCGTCATTCTGAGCGACATGGAAATCGATTGTCCAGGGTCTGAGTTTGTCGGTCATTTTCTCATAAGCGGCATAAAACTCATCTTCCGAGTAACCATCATGAAGGAGTGCATGCTCAGGGGCATTGTAGCCCATCAGATAGAGGTAGGTATGAGCTAAGTCTGCCTGGAAACCGAGAGTCTCAGGCATGCCTACACCTTCGAGCAGATCGAGGACATCCTTCCAGCTATGCATACCCGCCCAGCAAATCTCACCTTCCACCGCAAG
>JAYPAW010000150.1:0-1928 GCA_038123915.1 Opitutales bacterium | reverse complement strand
ACTGCAGCGGAAGTGATTCCCTGTGTGGAAGTGGACCACCGCCCGATTGGAGATGGGAAACCTGGTGCTCTTACCCAGAAATTGATCGATCTTTTTCGGGAAAGTGTAAAAAGCGATGGGACGCGTTTGGACGGGGCGGGTTGAGCAAAGATTTTCCTAAGCTTTTTCAAACCAATATTTGGCGCGTCATCTGCGTTGTATTTTTGGTTCATGCAAGGTATATTGATGCTTACTTCAATCGTTTAAGAAACTTATGAAATGTCATCATTGTGAGAGTCAGGCTACGGTCCATTTGACCCAAATCATTAATGGGCAGATGCATAAGATGGATTTGTGCGAGTCCTGTGCTCAGGAAAAAGGGGTGACCAATCCCGACAACCTCTCCATTGGCAGCTTACTCGATAACCAACCCAAGGTAGACTCTTCCACTGCATCCATGACCTGTGAGAGTTGTGGCACCACGCATCAGGATTTCAAGAAGGGAGGCCGTCTGGGGTGTGAGGCTTGTTACCATGTTTTTCGTCCCGTGCTGGAACCTCTTTTGGATGGTATGCATGCAGGAATTTCTCATCTAGGCAAAATTCCTTCCCGTAGTGTGGAGAAAAAAACAGCTGTAGAGAATGAGGATGCTCTTCGTAAAGCCCTGCAAAAAGCGGTGGAAGAAGAAAACTACGAAAAAGCAGCCGAACTCAGAGACCGCCTGAAAAAACTGCAGGCACAAAGCTCAGCCACTGCCTAAATCTTTACGATGTTTCACGATCTCTTTTTTTCCAAGTCCAAGGGCAAGGCACCGAAACCTTGTCCAATTGCGTTGAGTACGCGGGTAAGACTGGCCCGGAACCTCCGGGAGTTTCCTTTCCCCGGGCGTGCCCAATCCGGACAGAAAAAAGCAGTCCTTTCCAAATGCCTGGAAGCTTTAGGAAATGTCAAAGATCTGAAAACATCCACTTCTGTGGAATTGGATGAGTTGAGCGAATTAGACCGGCAAATTTTGGTCGAAAGGCACCTGATCAGCCTGGAGCTTTCCCAGTCAGATGAATCGGGTGGGGTGGTGCTTTCTGATGACCGTTCCTGCAGCGTGATGGTCAATGAGGAAGACCACTTAAGAATTCAGGTGCTTAGCAATGGCTTGGATTTTGATAAAGTTTGGAAATTGGCGGATTCTCTGGATTCCGGGATTGAATCCAGACTCGACTACGCTTTTGACCAGCAACTTGGTTTCCTGACAGCCTGTCCGACCAACTTGGGTACTGGTATGCGTGCCTCGGTGATGATGCACCTGCCTGGCTTGGTGATGTCAAAAAATATGGACAAGGTGATCAATGCCGTAAACCACCTTGGCATCGCAGTGCGTGGATTATTTGGGGAAGGCTCGGATGCCAGTGGCAGTATTTTTCAAATTTCCAACCAACAGACACTTGGTGAGTCCGAAACCGCTATATTGGAAAGACTGCAGGTAACTTTAGACAATATTGTACATCAGGAAAAAATGGCTCGGGAGAAATTACTGGAAGACGATGGCATGCGCTTGGTGGATAAGATAAGCCGTGCGGTTGGTTCTCTTAAAAGTTGCTACCTGATCCAAAGTTCCGAGGCGATGGATCATCTTTCCCTGATTCGATTGGCTGCAGATTTCGGCTTCCTGCCCGAAAAATTCCGGGCCTTGGCAGACCGTATGTTTATTGAAGTACAACCTGGACATGTCCAACTTTCTGCCGGAAAACCGATTGAGCCGGGTGAACGCGATCAATTACGGGCAGAAACCCTCCGCAAAGAATTTCTTCGTATGCCTCAGTTAAACTTGGATCCCCAAGTTGACTAAATAAGTAACCGCAATATCTTAAAAGTCATGTCCGAACCAATGAGCAACTTTACACCGAGAGCCCAGCAAGTACTCGCCTTGGCACGCAAGGAAGCAGACCGGTTCC
>JAYPAW010000149.1:0-1955 GCA_038123915.1 Opitutales bacterium | reverse complement strand
TCCACATATTCATTGCGGTAACGGTACTTTTTAAACATGGAATCATCCGGAACATAGGTGATCTGGGTTCCGTTTTCTTCCTTGGTCGATTTGTTCTTCTTGTCGATTGACTGAACATCACCGCAGGCAAATTCAATCCTGCGGGTTTCCCCTTCGCGGAATGCCTGTATATCAAACTTGGTGGACAAAGCATTGACCGCCTTGATACCCACGCCGTTTAAACCAACGGACTTTTTAAATGCTTCGGAATCATACTTGGCACCGGTATTGATCTTACTGGAACAATCGAGCAATTTTTCCAGGGGAATCCCCCGGCCAAAATCCCGTACAGTAACCACCTGGCCATCACACTCCACCTCGATTTGTTTACCGAAGCCCATAACAAATTCATCGATGCAATTATCAAGGACTTCTTTAAGCAAAACATAGATACCATCATCTTCGGATGAACCATCCCCAAGCTTGCCAATGTACATGCCCGGACGCAGACGGATGTGCTCCTTCCAGTCGAGCGACTTAATGCTGTCCGCAGTGTATTTGTGGTCAGCCATTTTCCCCAATCCTTATTTCCACACTTTAATCTATTAGATTCCAGCCCACTCTTGTCCACTTGAAAATAGAATTTTATTTAAAAACCTTGCTAATTTGAAATGGTACTCACCTATCAATTCTTGCATGGTTAAACCTATGAAAATACTTAGGAACTACCTGCTCACGGTTTCCCAACTCAATGATCCCCGACTGTGGAAGCCAGTACTCTGGGCTACCCTCCTCAGCCTGATCACCCTTTTCTTAATCTTGTTGGTAGGCGGAACCTTTCTGTTTCAATTAAGTAATACATTTGCAGCAAAGCTGAGCGGATGGATGAGCTGGGCGGATGGATGGATTGGAGGATTTGCCATCGTCATCGGTACTTTCTTTTTTGCCATGCTCGGGTATTTCTTTCTCGGCAGTGTTTATGCGGCATTTTTGGGAATCTTTTTGGATGATGTGTTGGACGCGATCCGGGAAAAGCACTACCCCGATGCAGAATGGACGAAAGCACCCGGCGTGATCGAGTCCACCATTTCTTCTCTACGCTTTATCCTCTGGAGCCTGTTCCTCTATTTACTCGCATCCCCTCTTTTATTGCTGGGGTATTTCATTCCTCCGGTTGGCTTGGTTCTTCAATATCTGCTTGGGGGATATCTACTGGGTCGTGAGTACGGGCAGCTCATTGAACTCAGAATTCCCAAGGAACAAAGAATCAAAAAGCCTGCCAGCCTCCTGCATGGCACTTGTGCCAATTTTCTATGGACCTTTCCTTTGGTAAATTTGGTGACACCTATCCTGTTGGCCGGTGCGTTGGTTCACTCCCGGTTGGAAAAAAGTTCCTTCGCCAGCAAAAACGGAGGGAACTCCACCCAAATCAATTAGGGCACAAACTCGCCCTTAAACCGAGGGCCCAATGAGGTTCCATTTTCATCCCATTCCTCAATTAACCCAATCGCTAAACCTTCGTTAAACTTCCTCCGGGTGTTTCTCTGCCCATTGGGATGGTAAGTGGAACCTATGCCCGTGTAGACTTCCCCCGAACTTTTGAGGTACCAAAGGCCATCCTTTGCCTGGCTTAGTTCCTGATCGATGTCCACAGACTCTTCCTGATCCAAGTCTACCTTTTTTTCCTGAGGAAACTGAAGGGCATCAAAAGAGCATTGGGAGGGCAACCACATCAATAAAAGAGCAAGCAAAAGCATAGCCGAAAACCACCAAAAGTAGGGGGAATTGGTAAGCCTTTGCCAAAGGGTTGGATCCGGTGCCTCTGGCGGGGTCGGAAATATATCTTCTTCCTTCATCAAACTTAACCTAAGAGAAAAATTATTTAGTTTAGCAAGGCATAAAGGAAAACATTCATCCCCAGCCTTGCATAAAAGGAATGGGCATAGTTACTAATTTCCTCCCCGGAATAATACTTA
>JAYPAW010000148.1:0-1974 GCA_038123915.1 Opitutales bacterium | reverse complement strand
ATGGATATTCGAAGGATTGGTCAGATCAAAGAAGCTAATGGTACGGTCACCGGTTCACGGACAAGATTAAAAATTGTCAAAAATAAAGTAGCTCCTCCATTTACCGCATGTGAATTTGATATTATGTATAATGAAGGAATTTCTAAAACTGGATCCGTTATTGATCTTGGTATAGAACATAATATTTTATTAAAAAAAGGTGCTTGGATCTCTTTTGAGGGAGATTTAGTAGGTCAAGGAAGGGAAGCAGCTAAACAAGCTCTTGCAGAAAATCCTGATTTAATGAAGAAAATTACCTCTGCTATCCTAGAAAAAGTGCAGGTCTCGGTTGGATCGGTGCTTGCTCAGGGAGATACTGAGGACGAGGATTGATATTTAGGCAACCGCCCTACCCTAACCTAAAGGGATGGATACGATTGTTGCACTAGCAACTCCTTCTGGTGAATCCGCATTAGGAGTAATAAGAGTCAGTGGTCATCTTGCTGAAAAAATCGCAAAGCTGTCTTGCAACAAAGGAGATATTATTCCGAGAGTCGCTACACTTGCTGAATATAAAAGCAAAGCTGGAGATCTCATTGATCAGGTTCTCGTAACTTATTTTGAAGTTGGTAAATCCTACACAGGTGAGGAATTAATTGAAATTTCTTGCCATGGTAATCCACTGATTGAAGAGTTAATCTGTAAAGATTTAATGGATCGAGGTTGCCGTCTCGCAGAACCCGGAGAATTTACTAAACGTGCTTTCCTAAACGGAAAGATTGATCTTTCTCAAGCCGAGTCGGTCGCTCAGATAATTGCCGCGAAAAGTGAACATTCTCTTGCACTTGCACATCGGAATTTAAGAGGAGAACTTTCAGATAAACTTGTTCATATTCAACAATCTATTCTGGAACTACAAGCATCGCTGGAAGCACACATTGATTTCCCGGAAGACGATTTAGGCGAAGAGAACCCAAGTAGAACGCAAGATCAGACAAATCACATAATCAATGAGCTAAAAAGTCTACTTGAACAGGCTCAGAGAACAAGGTTGTTGCAACGGAATATTCGCGTTGTTTTAGTTGGCCATCCAAATGTTGGTAAAAGCAGTTTGTTTAACGCTTTGGCAGGTAAAAATAGAGCCATTATTCATACTCAAGCAGGAACAACAAGAGATTATCTAGAAACGGAAATCAAGGTTAGGGATAAATGGATTACCTTGGTGGATACAGCGGGCGTACATGTAACAAAAGATGAAATTGAATTGGCGGGCATAGAACTAACCAAAGATCAGGCTGATCAGGCTGATCTTCTTCTATGGGTTACGGACAGTTCAGCCCCCCACCCTACTCTTCTCCCTGAGGCCTTCTCATTTTATATTGAAAATAAACCAACCCTTTTGCTTAAAAATAAAATCGATTTAGGAGACAGCGGATGGAAACCTGATATTAAAATACAGTTACCTGAGATATTGCTTAGTTTAAAAGATTCGAATGATGTATCCAATGTGGAAAAAGCAATAAGTGAAATGTTAGATGAGCTGATTAAACCGGGTACAGAAAATGAATTTCTTATTGGTACAAGACATGAAAATCTGATTGTTTCCTGCTTGGGAGATATTGAGATATTTCTTCAAAACCATAATGAGAGTGTTGGATACGAATTATCATTAAAATTTCTTTCATCAGCCAGAGATTATCTTGATCAAATGATCGGGTTTAAAACAAATGATGATATGCTTGATCTTTTATTCGGTAAATTCTGCATAGGAAAGTAAACCATGACTCTGTTAACTGAAAATAGATATGATCCGTATGATGTTATCGTTTGCGGAGCTGGACACGCTGGTTGCGAAGCTGCCCTTGCTGCGGCCAAGCAAGGGGCGAAAGTACTACTATTAACGGGAAATCTCGATACTATTGCACAAATGAGTTGCAATCCTGCCATTGGTGGTCAGGGAAAAGGGCAAATTGTAAGAGAAATTGATGCTTTAGG
>JAYPAW010000147.1:0-1998 GCA_038123915.1 Opitutales bacterium | reverse complement strand
GCGGGAAGGGATAAAGGAGTTCCATCGGAACGCCAAGTTGCTTCATTACCATGCCGGACACCATTTGTGTAGGCACGAACATACATTTTTTGTCCGTTTGGCCACCAACGGGTTACAGAACCGTGCCACCTGCCCTCCCGGTAGTTTCTTTCGTACATTTTAATCCCGTTGGAAAACCATTTAGAGCTTTTGCCATGCTTTCTCCCCTCCTTCCAGGTTTCATCGGAGGAAACAAACTCTCCACTTTCCCCGATATCTACTGTAAGTATCCTACCTGAAAAGGGATCGTTACTGGACTTCAGGTATAGTAAGCCATAACGGGAGACGAAATTATCGTCATATTCTGACTGACTAACTTGGTAGGCATCATCGCCTGTTTTGCCCGAATATTTGGAATCGACCGAAGACTTATGGGCAGGAGCATTTGCCCTTCGGTATCTATTCTCACAAGAGGCAAATAAAAAGAGGACAAGCAAGGCAGGTAAAATTTGCTTCATCATGAGTCTATCCAAACATTTGTCATAAGATTTGCAAGTTTGAAGCTTAGCTTGCTTCTAACTACAGTTATTTACTTCAAACTTGATTTAACCGATTGTTTCGATCATAAACGATCGCATTCTATCATTTTCGATCATTGATCGATTTCCAGCCTAACTAAAATCAAGATACACTCATGACCCTTGAACAACTTCCTATTCTCCTGCCCGCGATTGGTGCAATTGCACTCCTCTTTACCTGGTGGAAGACTCAATCTATCAATGCAATCTCAGAAGGAACCGAAAGAATGTCCAAGATTGCCAAAAGCATTCAGGAAGGAGCGATGGCGTTTCTTCGTGCAGAATACAAGGTATTATTTTTCTTTGTAGTAGCAGTTGCTGCTCTTCTTTACTGGAGCGGAAACAACAACCCCAATAGCCACGGTTTAGTCGCTGTGTCATTCGTTGTTGGAGCTTTTTGTTCTGGTTTGGCCGGATACCTTGGAATGAAAGTGGCCACGAAGGCCAATGTAAGAACAGCCAATGCTGCAAAAGATAGCCTAGGTAAAGCCCTCGAAGTTGCTTTTTCCGGCGGTGCGGTGATGGGCTTGGGAGTCGTTGGCCTTGGTATTCTTGGACTTGGCGGTCTGTTTGCTTATTTCAGTGATTATTTTGGTGCTTTCGAAAACAAAGATGCTTTAAGCACTACCCTTTCCGTCTTAACTGGTTTTTCCTTCGGAGCATCTTCGATTGCCTTGTTTGCCCGCGTAGGTGGCGGAATTTATACCAAAGCTGCTGATGTCGGAGCCGACTTGGTTGGAAAAGTAGAAGCTGGCATCCCTGAAGATCACCCCCTCAACCCAGCAACCATTGCAGACAATGTTGGAGATAATGTTGGCGATGTTGCTGGTATGGGTGCTGATTTGTTCGAGTCCTATGTGGGTTCTATTATAGGTACGATGGTTTTGGGTGCGGCCATGGTCGCTGGTTCCTCAAACTTCTCCGATTTCCTCGGCGGACTGTCTCCTGTTTTCCTTCCCCTCATTCTGGGTGCAGTCGGAATTATTACATCCATTCTCGGGACCTTTTTGGTAAAAGTTAAAGATGGTGGAGATCCACAAAAAGCACTCAACACAGGTGAATTTGTTTCGTCAGGACTGATGATTGCTGCGTCCTACTACATCATCAACAAGTTCTTGCCCGAAACTTGGACTTTTGGTGAGGTCAGTTTCACTGCGATGGGGGTTTTCTGGGCCACCATTATTGGTTTGGTTGCTGGTCTGGCCATAGGAATGATTACTGAGTATTACACTGGCACACACAAAAAGCCTGTTAAAGCAATTGTAGATCAATCCATAACCGGATATGCCACAAACATCATTTCAGGTCTTGGAGTTGGAATGATTTCCACAACCCTGCCCATCATCGTAATTGCAGCTGCTGTAATTGGAGCCCACGAGATGGCTGGTCTTTATGGAATCGCTATTGCTGCAGTTGGTATGCTTTCCAACACCGGAATTCA
>JAYPAW010000146.1:0-2002 GCA_038123915.1 Opitutales bacterium | reverse complement strand
TAGCTGTACTCGGGGGTTGAGTTGTGGATTTAGAAAAAATCGTGCAAAGCACATTTGTTATTAAAAAATCTAATATTTGTCGAGCCTTTTCCGTGAAGTGGTCTTGACGCGATCGCGAATCCATGCTTACAGGCATACCAAATGTCTACTTCCTTTGACCTTCTTCCGTCTTTTGACCAACTGCTATACAATACCGCCCTTTCCCTGGATGGGTTTAACGAGGACTTTGAACCACAGACCCGTTCTGCAGATGAGCGCTTTGGCGACTTCCAGGCAAACGGCGTGCTCCCCTTTGCCAAGAAAGCAGGTAAAAACCCCCGCGAGCTCGCACAAAACCTGATCGACGCCCTCCCCCAATCCGAGGATTGGAATGTGGAGCTGGCTGGCCCGGGCTTCATCAATTTCACCCTGACTCCAAAGTTTCTACTGGCATGGATTTCCGAGCATGGATCCACTGCCGCACTCACAACTTCGGCCCGTTGTGAATCCCCTAAAAAAGTGGCATTGGATTATTCCTCACCCAATACAGCCAAGCAAATGCATGTGGGCCATATCCGTTCGACCATTATTGGAGAATCGATCGCCCGCATCCTCGCCTTTCAGGGAAATGATATCATCCGGGATAACCACCTGGGGGACTGGGGTACGCAGTTTGGTATCCTCTTGCTCGCCATTAAGGAGCAAAAGATTTCGCTCGATGATTTGGGAGACGATCCAATCGCACAACTGGAAGACCTTTACCGCCAGGGAAATGCCAGGATTAAAGAGGACGAAGTTGCCCTGACCCAAGCGAGGCACGAACTTGTAAAATTACAGGAAGGGGATCCCGAAAACCTACAGCTTTGGGAAAAAATTCGGGATATCAGTATGTCTTCCTTCCTCAAAATTTATGATCTTTTGGATGTGAAATTCGATCATTCCCTGGGAGAAAGTTTTTACCGGGACAAGGTTGATGAGGTCTACCAGGGGCTAAGTAAACACAACATTTGCCAGGAAGATGATGGGGCCCTGGTTGTCTTCCACCCCGAGCACAAACGCTTTGCCAAGCAGCCTTTTATTATCCGTAAATCCGACGGGGCCAGTAACTATGCCACCACCGATCTGGCGACCCTGTCTTACCGCCAAAAAGAATGGCAGGCCGAACAGATTATTTATGTGACCGATGGCCGGCAGCGCGACCACTTTGAGCAACTTTTCCTGACCGCAGAAAAGTGGTTTAATGCAGATAAGAAAACTCTCCCCACCCTTTCCCATGTCTGGTTTGGCACCATTCTTGGGGATGATAACAAAGCGATCAAAACCCGCGACGGGCAGCCCATCAAACTGATTGACTTGCTGGAAGAAGCCATTCGCCGGGCCGCAGATATGGTGAGGCAAAAAAATATGGAACTACCCGAGGAAGAAGTGCAGCGAAGAGCTGAAGTTATTGGCCTGGGGGCGGTCAAATATGCCGATCTCTCCCAGGACCGCACGCTCGACTATGTATTTTCGTGGGATAAAATGCTGGCGATGCAGGGAAACACCGCACCCTATCTGCAGTACGCCGTGGCCCGGATTTCGAGTATTTTTCGTAAAGTGGAAAGATCCACCGATGACTCGTTCTCCCAGGCTCGCCCGCCAGAATCGGATGCGGAAAGAAAGCTCTCCCGAAAACTCCTGTTTTTCCCGCTTGCATTGAAACAGGCAACGAAGGAATTAAAGCCTCATTTCCTTTGTACATACCTGTATGAATTAGCCACAGAATTCAGTTCCTTTTATAACCAGGAAAAGGTGATGATCGATGATGTGGAAGCCAAGGAGCTGCGCCTTTTGCTCTGTGCATCCACCCAATCGGTCCTAAAAACGGGATTAAACTTATTGGGCATTGATACCCTGGCTGAAATGTAAAAAAAGGTTGAAAGGAGCCCCTTACTTCAAGGGCGATTGAAGGGTATAAAAACTTTCGGTGTTGGATGAACTGGTGATCTGCAAGAGCCCATGCAACTGAGTGGGATTTTCTTTC
>JAYPAW010000145.1:0-2034 GCA_038123915.1 Opitutales bacterium | reverse complement strand
GCTGCTTTTTGAACAACACTCCCAAAGTAAAAACTATCATGAGTATTGGGCAAAGCGACCCCATCCTTAACCATATTGGGTCTCAGGAATACGGTTTCGCCCGCTTCATTGGTATAATTCGCCTGAGCATAGTCAATCCACTCCAAGCGAACCCAAAAACTTAACAAATATGCAGCTAAGATGAAGCAAAGAACCACAAATGGGGAGGCGTGGTCTTTGGGTAATGAAATTATATTTTTACCAAACCCTCTATCTTTTACCGCAGATTCAAGAAAACTCATTCTTTTAGATATATGAATCTTGTTGTTTGGCTACTCAATGAGCCAAATCAATACTTAAACTTTTTACTCAGACCAGACAGGTTTTTATTGAGTTCGCGAAGGAGATCGTTGGTTTTATCTGGCTGAAACGAGCTTCCCAAAAGCGTCCTCGAACCTCCCTGGATACGACTACCCAAGTTTTTTACATGAAAGGCGTAGTCGCCATTTACCATAATCCCCAGCAACTCAGCTCTTTGCGAAAAAACAATGTCCCCTTTTCCAGGATTAAATGCACCAGTAAGAAAAGCGAAGTGTTTTTCATCGACCTCAATGTAGCGACCATCTTTTTCATCCCTTAAGCATTTGGTTTGCCCAAATCTTCCGTCTTTCACATCCACAACCACCGCATCATCAAAAAGGAATGGGTTCTGAGGTGCCTTAAACAGCTCAAGCCCAGTCTCTTCCAACTCATTTGGATTCGCATACAAGGGAACTATCAGAATTCTGGGGTCATCCATAAATGCGATTTCTTTGACCTGAAGAGGCTTTGTGAGCTTGGCACCGGTAATAGTACCTGTAACAGAGACTAATTTTCGTGGATTCATTTCAACCCGGAAAGGACTATCTTTAGCGTGGACAAGAGCATACACAAAATTTCCGTCCACCATCAGAATGGTGTCGACACTAAATGTATCCTCTCTCACGGACTGACTGATTCCGAATTTATGAGAATAAATAAGTTCCAAATTTACTTTATTTTGCTCATACCTGGTAAAAATTTCATTAACCGATCGAGTTTGCCTCTCGTTTAGCTTACGAAAATTTTCTTTCTGAACCTCAACGGACTCTTGTACATCCTGAGAAACAGTAGAGATTTTTTCTCCCACTCCAGCCAGACCTTCACCCACGGATTTGAGGTCCTGCCCTACCCCGTCCAAACCTTTATTGAGGGTATCAATTTTTTGATCAATTTTGGCAGCGGAAGCTAACAGTTCATCGGATCTTTTCTTTTCTTCAATCAATAGTGCTTTAGCTTCAGCAGCGGCCAGTTCCTGAGCTTTCGCTCGTTCAACTGATGCAGCAAGTTCAAGTCTGGCCGCTTCGGCTTCCTGCTCCTTTTTGGACTTCATCTCAGCCAATTCCTCAGATTGCTTCTTGGCCTGTTCCAGATTTTTCGCGAGAAGCTCAAGCTCTTTCTTGGAAGCTGCATTACTTTGGAGCAGTTCTTCCCTTTTTCTCTCAATTTCTTTGCGTTGAGCTTCCAATTCCTGGGCCTCTTTCTTTGCCAGGTCGAGTGCTTCTTTGTTTCCCTCAATCACAGCATCCTTCGAAGCGATTTCCTGTTCCTTTTGCTCAAGCTCTCTTTGTCTTTGGGCAATTTCTGCCTCTAATTTAAGCTTTTGTTCAACGAGGTCGTCTTTATCGCTACTCAGGTTTTCCAGTAAAGTCTCGTTGGTTGCTTCCAGCTCAGCAACCACATCGTCATAATTCTCGCCATCCGAGATTCTCTCCACCACTTCCTTGGATACAACCTTTTGGTCGTCCTGAGCGATCACTGCATCCTTGGGCACATCAAAACGTGCCAAAGCAAGGATGCTAAGTAGCAGAAAGTCGCAGACTACGAGCAGCAAGCTGCGGTTCATGCGCTTTTCTCTTCAGATTGCTTGACCAGCAAGTGATTGCGGTAAGGCCGAATGATGACAATCTTCAATGCCGCAACAAATAAAATACCAAACAAAGTGGAGGTGTAGGCACCAATCAAAGCATCCTGCTT
>JAYPAW010000144.1:0-2087 GCA_038123915.1 Opitutales bacterium | reverse complement strand
GGGTATTTACTTTTTCTGCACACCAATCAATCAGGCATTGCCCGTGGATACTACGACTGGGAAGATGTGTATGCCTGCAACCAGCGTATGCACGAAGAGTTTGGCTGGCCCGCTGACTTTTTTGCCGAGGTATGCATAGCTCCTGAATCTCCCGAAGAAAAAATCATGTATCGCAAGCCCGCTCCTCGGTTTGAAATGGAAATGACCGAAAAGTATGGCCTTGATCCCTCCTCTTGCTGGGTGATCGGGGATAAGTGGATTGATCCCCAAACCGGACTGGATGCGGGAATGCGTGGGGCCCTGGTTCGTACCGGTAAGCCTGTTGATCAGGCATTGGAACAAAAAGCTGCCCAAAAAAAGGTGTCTATTTATACGGACCTTGCCGAATTTGTGGCCAAGGAATTAATTGGATGACAGAAAATAAATTACCCAGTCCATGGGATTTGCAGAACGATGAATTGCATGCGGACTGCCGGATTTTTGAGGTTCGTAAGAGACGGTTTAAAAGAAGGTCGGATGGGGTTGAGGGCGACTTCTTTGTGCTCGATACCAATGACTGGGTCAATGTTCTGGCGATTACCCCCGATGAGCAAGTCGTGCTGGTCCGTCAGTTCCGGTATGGGAGTCGGGAGCATTCTCTGGAACCCCCTGGGGGAGTGGTTGAAAAAGGGGAGGACCCTATCATCGCAGGACTTCGTGAACTGGAGGAGGAGACCGGATATGTCGGTGAAAATCCAAAGCTTCTTGGCACGGTGCGCCCCAATGCCGCAATTTTGTCGAACCGCTGCCATGTCGTTATCGTCCGCAATGCCCGCAAGACTGCCGAATTGAACTTCGATCAGCACGAGGAACTGATCACTGAGCTTTATCCGCTTTCCGAGCTCAAACATTTAGTGAAATCCGGACAGATTACCCACTCGATCGGGCTCAATTCAGTCTTGATGCTCCTCCTTGAGCTCGAAGAAATTCTTTAGGCCGTGACTTTATCAAAACTGAAACCTGTTCTCTTACATCAGTCATTCTTTGCTTCTTTACCGAGTTATTCACAATTGATATGTTGGTAGTTTTATGAGCGAGCTCCTTTCCATAATCCAAGAAACTGCAAATCCCCACCCCGAAGCGTTGTCCAAAATTTTGGGCCGTTCAACTGCTGAAGTGGAGGCCGAGATTGAGACACTACGCCAAAGTGGTGCCTTACTGGGTTGGGTTCCCCTGATCAATCCTTCCAAAACCGAGGGTGGAGATGTACGTTCGGTAATCGAAGTAAAAATCAGTCCGGAACGCGATGGTGGATTTGACCGGCTGGCACATCGGATTTCCAAGTTCGATGAGGTGGAAGCGTGCCATCTGATGTCGGGTGGTTATGATCTGTTGGTCATTGTAAAAGGAAAAAACCTGCACGCGGTTGCCAGTTTTGTTTCGGAACGGCTCGCCACCATCGAGGGGGTACTTTCCACTTCCACCCATTTTCTTTTGCGTTCCTACAAGGAGCACGGCCATCTGCTTTCTCAGGATGGAGATCATTCAGAAAAACCTCCAGTCAGTGCCTAATCGCCCATGAACCCGCAAGAATACATTGCCGAGCATGTGCGTGATTTACCGAGGTCCGGGATTCGCGATTTTTTTGCCATCGTTTCGGAAATGCCCCATGCCATCTCCCTCGGTATTGGCGAGCCCGACTTTATTACTCCCTGGAAAATCCGGGAATCCTCGATTTTCGCATTGGAGCGTGGAAAAACTTCCTACACCGACAATCGCGGATTGCTTTCCTTGAGGAAGGAGATCTCCACCTATGTGGAAAAGCACTTCGGTCCGGCTTACGATCCGAAGTCAGAAGTTCTTGTGACTGTGGGTGTATCGGAGGCCATTGATATTGCCCTGCGTGCCTTGATCAATCCTGGAGACAAAGTGCTCTACCACGAGCCCTGCTATGTTTCTTATGCTCCGAGTATTTCTTTGGCATTGGGTGAGGCGGTACCCGTATCGACGAAGCCGGAGGATTCCTTTGCTCTGGATCCCGATGCTTTTGAACGGGCCTGGCAGCCAGGTTGTAAAGTGCTGATGCTCAATTTCCCCACCAATCCAAC
>JAYPAW010000143.1:0-2141 GCA_038123915.1 Opitutales bacterium | reverse complement strand
AACCATCCAGGTGCTCGGCCAATCGCAAATAATACAGTAAAGGTATTCGTGGGGAATCCTAATGCTTGCAAAATAATCCCACTGTAAAAATCAACATTTGGATAAAGTTTGCGATCAATAAAATAGGGATCCTGTAAAGCCACTTCCTCCAATCGACGAGCAATATCGAGAATAGGACTGGAAACACCAAGGGCTGCAAGTGCTTGATCGCAGGCAGACTTTAGGATTTTGGCCCGCGGATCATAATTTCTGTAAACACGATGCCCAAAGCCCATCAGGCGGGACTTTCCTTCTTTAGCTGATTGAATAAATTTACTTCCATCATCACCAGAGCTATGAATGTCATTAAGCATAGTAATGACTGCCATATTCGCTCCACCATGCAAAGGACCCCACAATGCGGATACTGCCCCAGCAAGCGAAGCAAATGGGTTGGCTCCTCCAGATGCAATCATTCGACATGTGGATGTAGAACAATTTTGTTCGTGATCGGCGTGAAGAAGAAATATTAGATCTAGAGCTTTACTAAGGGCCGGATTGATTGCTGCATCTCCTTCTTTCGCAAACATCATTGAAAGAAAATTCTCGCAGTAACTAAAGGATGCATTTGGTTTGCAAAGGTCTTCTCCAATTTTTTTCCGATAGTTAACTGCCGCCAGAGCGGGGAGAGCAGCTATAATTAATGCAGCTGCATCATCAAAGTTGGCTATATCTTGGGTGCGATCGTTGCTACAAAGATGGGGGCAAGCTCCACCAAGTGCATGTAGACCTGCTGCCAATGAGCCCATAGGGTGAACAGATGGTGGCATTGCCTTAACTGACTCGAGCACTTCAGGCGGTAAGTTTTGAAAGCTGGAAACTTTATTCTCAAAAGCAGCTAACTCCTCTGAGGTGGGCAATTCACCATTCAATAAGAGTAAACAAACCTCGAGAAAATTCGACTTCTCCGCAAGTTCAGCAATATCGTAACCACGATACCTAAGAATGCCTTTGTCTCCGTCAATGAATGTGACCGAGCTTTCGCAAGACCCCGTGTTCCCGTAACCGTCATCATAGGTGATCAAGCCACTGTCCTTTCGAAGTTGGCGGACATCCAATGCCTTTTCATCTTCTGTACCAGTCAGGACATTAAGAGGGAAGGTGGTATCACCATAAGTTAGGGATGCAGTATCAGACATTTTCTATTGGGGGTAAAAGAAGGGAAAATATATGTTGTGCCACTTCTAGCCAATGTTTTCAAGAAAGTTTCGGTAGAGCTGAATTCCCTTTGACTGGCTTTTTTCAGGATGAAACTGGGTGGCGAGACAATTAGAATAAGAAATTCCACTGGTAAAGGTTTCACCGTAAGAAGTATGAAATTTGGTTAGTCTTGGATCCTTTGTAATAACCTTGTAACTATGCACAAAATAAAATTGGGATGGCTCATCTAAATTTTTACAAATCCAATGATCTTCAGGTAAGTTCCAGGAAACATCGTTCCATCCCATATGCGGTATTTTTAACTCAGGTGGTAGGGCAAATCGTCGAACATGGCCTTGGAATAATCCTAATCCTGGTAATTTCCCCTCTTCTGAAGATTCAAAGAGGACCTGTAGGCCCAAACAAATTCCAAAAAAAGGAAGATCTTGTTGAATCCATTTTTTAACCAAGTGATCCAAGCCCGACTGCATCAGGCAATTCATGCATTGGTCGTAACTTCCTTGCCCAGGAAATACGATCGCATCAATTTCACTAACATCTTCAGGCTTTCGAGTTAAAGAAACATTTGCACCCAAATACTCAAAGGCTTTAACAACGCTTTTAAGATTGCCGGTACCATAATCGATAACCGCTATTCTGCGGGCTCTCATCGGTAAAAAGAACCCTTAGAGATCAGGCCGAGAGAGTCCCTTTTGTCGACGGAACTTCTCCATTCAGTCGAGGTTCCGCAGTCGTAGCCATATCCAAGCACTTGGCAAGAGACTTAAAGATGCCCTCTGCTATGTGGTGTGGTTCTTCTCCATGCTCTAACCGAATGTGTAGATTGCAAGCGACTTCGTTGGCAAAGGATTGAAAAAACTCTTTGAGTAATTGAATGTTAAAGTCGCGAACCATCGAATTTTCAACAGGTACTTTCCAGCAAAGATAAGGACGGTTTGAAA
>JAYPAW010000142.1:0-2180 GCA_038123915.1 Opitutales bacterium | reverse complement strand
ATTGCCTCAACCGAAAGAGGTACATGCACAGCCATCTGATCGCCATCAAAGTCTGCATTGTAAGGGGTACAAACTAAGGGGTGTACGCGAATCGCATTACCTTCAATTAAAACTGGCTCAAAAGCCTGAATTGACAGCCGGTGAAGGGTGGGGGCACGATTGAGTAAAACCGGATGGCCTTTTGTGACTTCCTCCAAGATATCCCAGACCTCAGGAGAGCGAGTTTCGATCATTTTTCGTGCACCTCTAACGGTGTGAACAAAACCTAATTCCTTGAGTCTGCGTATGATAAATGGCTCAAATAAGATAAGTGCCATTTTCTTAGGCAAGCCGCATTGGTGAAGTTTCAGCTCAGGACCAATAACAATAACAGATCGGCCTGAGTAATCTACACGCTTACCAAGCAAATTTTGCCTAAACCGACCCTGCTTGCCTTTAAGCATATCACTCAGTGATTTGAGTGGACGGTTTCCAGAACCGGTAATCGCACGACCATGTCGACCATTATCAAAAAGAGCATCTACAGCTTCCTGTAGCATTCTCTTCTCATTATGAATAATTACATCTGGCGTCTTTAATTGTAGTAAATTTTTGAGACGATTATTTCGATTGATAACTCTGCGGTAAAGATCGTTGAGATCACTGGTCGCAAACCTTCCGCCCTCAAGAGGAACTAATGGACGCAAATCGGGCGGGATCACAGGTATGGACTCTAGGATCATCCATTCTGGAGATGCTTCAGATTGCAGAAATCCTTTCACCACTCGAAGACGACTGGCTAATTTTTTCTTCATCTGCTTTGATTTAGTGTCATGGATTTGATCGTAGAGTTCATCTAATTCGTCCTGAAGGTCCAAACGACTTAGAACATCTCTTACTGCTTCCGCACCCATTTTAGCTTCGAATTCATCGCCGTACTCATCGAGAGCTTCGCGGTATTCTTTATCAGACAAAAGCTGGCGATCTTCCAAAGGTGTATTACCTGGATCGGTTACCAAATACTGCTCATAGTAAAGAACTCTTTCCAAGCTCTTGGCAGTCATATTCATAAGCAAACCAAGGCGACTAGGCATACTTTTCAAAAACCAAATGTGAGATACAGGAACAGCTAGCTCAATGTGACCCATACGCTCTCTGCGAACTCTAGAAACGGTTACTTCAACGCCACAACGATCACAAACCACACCCTTGTACTTTATTCTCTTATACTTACCGCAGGCACATTCATAATCACGAACAGGGCCGAATATTTTTTGACAAAAAAGGCCACCTGGTTCGGGTTTGAAAGTTCGGTAATTAATGGTTTCAGGGTTTTTAACCTCACCCTTCGACCAAGAACGAATGATATCAGGGTCAGCTACCGTAATCGATACCCTGTCCATGGGGCCAACATCTAATCCTAGTGTCTCGTTAAGTGCTTCTACGCTCATAATATTAAATTAAACTTAATTTTTAACTGTTGTGGCGGTTTATAAACCCTCTTCGCCGCGCACGCGGACATCCAAGCACAAGCTTTGCATTTCCTTCATTAATACATTGAAAGACTGAGGGGTACCTGCTTGTAGGGAATTATCTCCTTTGACTAAGGACTCGTATATTTTAGTTCGCCCCAAAACATCATCAGATTTAACCGTAAGAATTTCCTGCAATGTGTAAGCCGCACCGTAAGCTTCTAAAGCCCAAACTTCCATCTCGCCGAATCTTTGACCACCATACTGGGCTTTTCCACCAAGAGGTTGTTGGGTGATAAGACTGTAAGGCCCGACAGCACGTGCATGGATTTTACTTGTTACCAAATGGTTCAATTTGAGCATATACATGTATCCAACAACGATCCGCTGGTAAAAGGGCTCACCAGTACAACCATCATAAAGAGTGCTCTTTCCGTTTTCAGGAAGTTCTGCCTCTTTAAGATATTCTTGAATTCGGCCTTCTGGAATTCCATCAAAAATTGGAGTAGCCACTTTTAAGCCGAGCTTCTTACATGCCCAACCAAGGTGAGTTTCTAAAACCTGCCCAACATTCATTCGGCTAGGAACACCGAGCGGGTTTAAGCAGATCTCAATAGGCGTACCGTCAGGAAGGAAAGGCATATCTTCTTCAGGAACGATTTTAGCGACCACACCTTTATTTCCATGCCGTCCTGCCATTTTGTCACCAACCCGCATTTTTTGCTTTTT
>JAYPAW010000141.1:0-2187 GCA_038123915.1 Opitutales bacterium | reverse complement strand
AACTCCATCCTCGTTAAAGTAAACCAAATTGGTTCGCTCACCGAAACCTTTGATGCTGTAGAAATGGCCAAGGAAGCCCAGTACACTTCTGTGATCTCCCACCGCTCCGGAGAAACCGAGGATGTGACTATTGCCGATATCTCTGTGGCAACCAATGCCGGACAGATTAAAACTGGCTCTCTTTCCCGTACCGATCGTATCTGCAAATACAATCAACTGCTCCGCATCGAAGAGCAGCTTGGAGATTCTGCAGTTTACGGCGGTAAACTCTAAGCCCAAAGGCTTTCACCCAGAGGGGTAGATTCTTTCTCTCCCGTAGCTGATGAAACCGACCATCCAATTACCTCCCTACCCCAGGGAGCTCACCCAATGGTGGTGGAATCAGGCTATCCAACAGTGGCCCGATCACGGGCAGGAAAAAATACTCAACCTGCTGAGAGAGGAAATTGTTCGTCAAAGCGACCGGTTTAATAAATCGCGTGATTTTGATCCATCTGCCTACGGTGCCCGCGATTTATCTCTTCTTGCCTACGGGAACTTTTACACTCCCCGTACCTTTGCCGCCTGTGGGTTTTCCCTAGCTGAGGCTTTCAATTTCAGGGGATGGAGGGCACCGGGTAAAGGGCCCATCCATATTCTCGATTTGGGAAGTGGATCGGGGGCAAGTTCTTTGGCTGCCCTTTATTATTTGCGAAGCTGGGGAATTAAAAACCCCATTCTTTTGGATGCCTGGGATTATTCGGGAAAGAGCCTGGCATTTCTTCGACGCATTCACCGGGAAGCGGGACATTTATGGCCCGACACCCGAGTCTCAACTGAGCGAAAGGATATCCGCCACCTTTCCGATTCCACCCTTCCACATAAAGCAAGTTACGACCTCGTGCTTTCCAGTTATGCTTTTAATGAAAGCTGGGAAGGGGAAAATCAAAACAGCTGTTCAGAAATCATATCCTCATTGGGTGACCTGCTCAAAGAAAGTGGACAGCTTGTACTGATCGAGCCAGCCGAGGGGCAAGTATGCCGGGCACTCCATGCAGCTACCGCACAGGCTACCCAAAACAACGACAGGCTGTTTCTTCAGGCTCCTTATTTTAACGGCATGCCCTGCCCGCTTTTACAAAGCGAGAGCAAGTATTTTAGCCACGAAGTACGCCCCTGCACACCCTCCAGCGAGGTTGAACAGATTAACCATCCATTGGGCCTCGAAATTCGTGAAGTTAAATTTGGATTTTCAATCTTATCCAAAAACAAACCAAAAGGATTTTCCTCAGACTCTGAGGTAATTCGTATCATTTCACCCGTTCGAAAGAGAAAAGGCACCCTGTCCTTTTGGGGAATTGGCATCCATGGAACTGAAACCGAGTATGAATGGCAGAGGAGAACCTTGGATAAAGAGGATCAAAGGTCGCTGCTCCAGTTACAAAGAGGAGATGTGGTGGAAATGAACGGAATCGAGGATCGGGAGCAAAAGAGAATCAGACTCTCCAAGGCAGACCAAATGGGCCCACTATTTGTGCCCCGATGGAAAGATCTGGGTTAAAAGCCAATCGCTCCCCGGGATCCTTGCTTGGTAATCAGCTCTCTGCCAAACCAAACACCCGTACCTCCATTCAATTCAGTTAGGGTAAGAAGAAAATAAAAGTCCTTCTGGGTGACTTTCTCTACCCGGGATGTTTCCTCAATAATCTTGCCTGACAAAGAAAAATAAGGTCTTGGCTGGCTCACCTTGGGATCTCCTGAAGTTCCCAACTCTTTACGAACCGTGTCTGCATAGGAATCAGAAATTTTACCCTCTGGACCAGCTGTTGTGGAAATGCGTACCTTTTTACTCGCAAGTAAATCTCGCTTCATGCCCTGCAGTAAAAGATCCGTATCAAAATAGGTCTGGGTATCGTTACGAATTTCACCAACATGCAGAATCGCAGGCTGGTTCGGAGCTTCAGATAGACTTCCACTGGCCAAAAGATCCACCACAAGTTGATTGGCAGCACGGGTAAAATCCTGGGCATTAATTTTATCTAGATTAACCAGACCTTTATTGCTCCCATCCTCGAGATATTTCGCATCCGCAGCCTTCCCCATGGGCTTTCGTTCATTACAGGAAAACAGGAAAAAAGAAACGGATAGAATGAATGAAGTAAAAAGGATTCTCATTGGTTTTTGGCAGGTTGTATTTTTAATCGAAAA
>JAYPAW010000140.1:0-2189 GCA_038123915.1 Opitutales bacterium | reverse complement strand
GCTGCAAGTCTTAAGGATGAATTTTTGAGTACATGAAACTCAGCTCCACGTTCCGCTAGCTTTGCTCTTAGCTCGGTAGTTTGCTCGGCGTTGATTCCCTTATAGTCGGTAAGGAAAAAATAGGATGATTTCTCCAAATGATTACTAGCTTCTCTGATTAAAAATTCTTTTTCTGGTCTCATAATTAATATGGGTAGGATTCGTTCTTATTCAACTGATAGCAAGAGGCTAGGGCTCATCGTACTGCTGATATGGACACGCTTGATGAATTTTCCCTTGAAGCCATCGGGACGTGCAGAATGTACAGCCTCAAGAGCCGCCTGCGTATTTTCAACTAATTGCTCTGGCTTGAAAGATCGCTTTCCAACTAGAACAGACATGGCTCCAGTCTTATCCATTTTGAATTCAACACGACCCGCTTTCACTTCTTTAATGGCTGATGAAATGTCGTCCGTAACAGTTCCAGCCTTAGGGGTCGGCATAAGACCTCTTGGGCCAAGAACTCTTGCAATGGATCTGACTTCTTTCATGGCTCCTGTGGTAGAAAGGGCTACATCAAAATCAACCCAGCCATCCTTCACTTTTTTAACGAGATCTTCTAGACCAGCATAATCAGCACCTGCAGCTAGTGCGTCGTCGGAATTGTCAGTAAATACTAGTACTTTTACTTCCTTGCCGCTTCCATGCGGTAAATTAACAGTTCCTCTAACTGCTTGGGAGCTTTGCTTGGGGTCAACGCCCAAAGAAATAGAAATTTCTACAGATTCATCAAATTTAGCTGATTCAAATTTACTTAAAGTTTCAACAGCTTCAGTTGTTGAGTATGATTCTGAGTTACTTTTATGAGTAACCGCTGATTTGTATCGTTTGCTTCTTGTCTTCATACATTAAATAACTTCAATACCCATACTGCGAGCAGTACCTTCAATGATTCGGCACGCTGCATCCTCATCACTCGCGTTCAGGTCATCTTTTTTTGTTTTAACAATTTCTAAAACTTGATCTCTAGTAACCTTGCCGACTTTATCTCGGTTAGGTACAGAAGAACCCTTTGCCAGGCCTGCAGCTTTTTTAAGCAAAACAGCAGCAGGTGGTGATTTGAGTACAAAACTAAAAGAACGATCCGCATATACCGTGATCACGACAGGCAAGATCAAACCTGCTTTGTCTTTAGTTTTAGCATTAAACTCTTTACAGAATCCCATGATGTTAACACCTTGGGCACCCAATGCTGGACCCACTGGTGGAGCTGGGTTAGCAGCACCTGCGGGGAGTTGTAATTTAATAAGACCTACTGCTTTTTTAGACATAATTTCTATTCTTCTTCAGCTTTTTCTACTTGCCAAAATTCTAATTCCACGGGGGTAAATCTTCCAAAAATTGAAACCGAGACTTTTAGAGTTCCTTTCGATGGATCAATTTCATCAATCTCGCCAGTGAGATTTAAAAATGGTCCATCTAGTATTTTAACTACTTCACCGACAGAGAACTTAACTTTTGGTACTTCTTTACCAGCTGCTTCCTGAACCTGGCGAAGTATTCTACCAATTTCATGTTCTGCAAGGGGAGTCGGGTTGTCCTTCCCGATGAAGTTTATTACTCCATCTGTTTCTTTAACCTTATACCAAGGATCCTTGAGCAACATTCCGTGACGATCAAATAGCTTCATTTCAACAAAAACATACCCAGGATAGAACTTTCTATCTCTTTGCATCTTCTTGCCATTTTTGACTTCAGAAACTGTTTCGATCGGAACAAGGATTTCTTTGAGGCAATGAGCAAAATCTTCGTTTTCTTCTTTATATTTTGTCAAGTATCTACGAACTTTGTCTTCGTGATTAGAAAGACACTGAAGTGCATACCACTGATATTCAGAAATAGAGGTTTCGCTCATTTGTCTGTAGGTTATTTCCTCAACAAGTGGGTGGCATACTCAATCCAATTGGAGAGAGAGAAATCAGACACGGATATAAACAAACCTAAGATAAAAACACCAACTACCACGACAGCAGTTGAACCACGCAGTTCAGCAAAGTCAGGCCAAGATGCCTTTTTAAGTTCAGTAGTGGTTTCTTTATAGAAAGTTCGTACTCTTGTAAGAGGGTTCAAATTAGTAAGGGGTAAGGATGGTGGATGGCGGGAGAAGAGGGACTCGAACCCCCAGCCTACGGTTTTGGAGACCGGTGCTC
>JAYPAW010000139.1:0-2199 GCA_038123915.1 Opitutales bacterium | reverse complement strand
CCAGGTTCCTCAGAACTCAAGAAAGCAAATGAGATTGATACCAACTGGCACCATGTTGCGGTGAGCTATGGAGAAAACCCAAAAACATTAAAGCTTTACTTAGATGGTCAACTTGCCGATGAACCCGTTGTATCTCAGACCAGTGGCCTAATCCCATCTCATCCAGACATCCCCTCGGTTGGTGCACCGAAGGGTAGCTTTTACCTACCTGATTTCGGCTCCTTTTTGGGAACCTTGGACGATATCAGGGTTTACGATCGTGGACTTTCTGCTAGCGAGATTGCTCAGGTATATGCAGGAGATGCCAACCAGACTGGACTCGTTGAATACCGGGTTGTCGAAAAACCGCAGATTCAAACCTTACCCGCGATGGAAGCCCGCCCAGATTCTGTCATCCTTCGGGCTAATTTATCATCCATTGGAGGAGAAATTATTGAGAGTGAAGTTACTTTAGGTGAAAACTTTGACCAAGATACCATCCCCGGAATACAAGCATGGTTTGATGCCGATCAAATCGATGCACAAAATGGTGCATCCCTTACAAAATGGCAGGATCATTCGGGCCGGCCCAGCCAGGATCGGAGTTTCACCAATGCTCAAGGAAGCCCGAGGTTACTTTCCTTCGCATTAAAAGGAAACCCAGTGGTAAGCTTTGATGGAGAGGATGACCTGATGTGGACAGGGTATGACTTTAATTTCCTCCTTCATCAGACAGGTTACACCATGATCACCCTTGCCCGTTTCAGTGGGGGTGAAAACAACCGGGTCATCACTTCGAGAAATAACGATTTTTATTTTGGCTTTCACGCGGATGGAGTGGGCTTATGGAGAGCGGGAGGAAATATTTCGCCTTTTGGGGATGCACCCGACAGCCAATGGCATCTTCACCTTGGAACCATCAGTGATAATACTGGAGACCCAAGGGCCTCATTCTGGCAGGATGGAATTCTTAAAGTGCAGGACTCACTGGCATCGGACAACCAGAACTTTGGTCCAGGACAGCTCCAAGTGGGAGGTGTGGGCACAAACTATTCCTCATGCGAAATCGCCGAGATTTTGATTTATTCCGAAGAACTCAACTCCTACCATCGTTCCATCCTTGAGGGATACCTGGCCCACAAATGGAATCTGGTGGATGAAGTCCTGCCTTCAACTCACCCATACCGAGACCTGGATCCGTTTGGCCTGCAAGTTTCACAGACAGCTTCGGTCAGTGTTGGAGGAGACCCAGCAGAGGTTATTATCTTTTGGGGTGACGAAAAAATTGAGACTCTTTCAACTTCAACCGATCCAGACAATAATTCCACCTGGGATTATGCCACCACTCTAAGTGAGTCGGCTGATATCGGAGCTCTAGAAAAAACTATTTCTGAAAACCTGACCGAAGATAAGGAATATTACTTCCGTGCTTATGCCAGAAATGTTGCCGGGGAAACCTGGGCCGATCAGATCCAGACATTCAAAACGATCGATACGCAATTTACGGCCTATAGTATGGATGGATTGATCCTTTGGTTGGATGCTTCCGATGTCGATGGAAACGGCGAAAGAGACCAAATCCCCGATCAAACAAACATTCCCTTATGGGTGGATAAATCAACCAGTGCTAAAGATGCCACACAAACCATCATAGACCAAATGCCATCCTATGACAGAAGTGGATTTGGATCCCTCCCATCGGTTCGTTTCACCTCTGGGCAATCCCTGAAGGTCGGAATCCTGAGTAATCTCAGTGGCCCTCTAAATATTTTTGCCAGTGCCTATGGAGATGGAGTTATTATCGGAGGAGATGACGGACAACACCCCTGGACCCTGGATGCAAGTTCTTACAACTGGTTGAATGTATTTCGCGGAGAAAATGAAGCCCTCCAGCAAATCACCCTTGGCTTGGATCCACGTACAAATCTCGGCATGCTAACCGGATCCATCGGGGAAATTTTAGTTTTTGACCGACTGCTCGAACCTTTTGAAAGAGAAATGGTGGAAGGATACCTGGCCCACAAATGGGGATTACTGGAAGACCTGGCAGAATCTGGATTTGCAGTAAACCAGGGATTGGTATTGTACTACCCCTTCAATGAAACCGGTGGCTCTGTGGTTGAGGATTACTCCGAGACCCTAAGGCACGGAATGGTCATAGATGCTGATCTAAATACAGAGGGTAAATTTACTTCCGGTATCGGTTTTGATTCGATTGAT
>JAYPAW010000138.1:0-2295 GCA_038123915.1 Opitutales bacterium | reverse complement strand
GGAAAAGACCTGTACTCCTTTTGGGGAGATCGACTGGCAGAGGCGATTCAAAAGGATCTCAAACAAGCCAAGTCCAAAACCATCGTAAATCTTGCTTCCTTGGAATATTCCAAAGCAGCTAGATTAAATAAAATTGATGCAGAAGTTATTTCGCCTGTGTTTAAGGATGAAAAAAATGGGAATTTTAAAATCATTAGTTTCTATGCGAAAAGAGCCAGGGGCTTGATGGCTAATTTTATTATAACCAATCAAATTGAGGACCCTGCAAAGCTGACTGATTTCTCGTCTGAAGGATACACCTACTCTCTCGAACAGTCTAAGCCTACGGAACCGGTTTTCTTGCGGGCAGAAAGCAAACGCTCGGCCGCGTAAGCTATTTCTTTTTAGCTTCGGATACTTTCTCCAGGTTTTTTAATCTGGATGCCACAGATTTCCTTTGCATATCACGATAGTAAGAAGCATTCCCGCGTCTTTTGGTAGACCCCTTTCCAGCTAAGCCCCCTTTTTTACCCATCTGGGCAGCTGCTTTATTTACGCCTGAAATAGATTTTTGCTCCATTATCGATCCATACGATTGAAAATCTCAAGCAATCGGTTTAGCCGATCGTTTGATTCTTCCATCATTGCCAGAATCCGGTTCGCTCGTTCCTGCTTGGTTTCGTTTTTAAGATGAGGAAGAAAGAGACCTCTTTCCAGAGATAGCTCCTCACTTCGTCGATCCTGTCGTTTCATCTTAACAGCTAAATTTTCACCTTTTTTTACATCCACTCCCATTCCCCTTTTTTTGCACAAACGCTTGTGCAAAACAAGTTGAAAAAAAAAAGGTTATTCACAAATGCTTTTTTGAACGGTTTTTTAAGAAAAATGGGAAAGCAAATGAGCCTTCAGTTCGTTTAATCCATCTTCTAAAATAGCGGAAATAGGCAGGATTTTGATCTCTGGAAAGCGTTTGCGGAAAAGTTCTAAATTTTGGGCACTCTCCTCCTCATCTATCTTATTCCCCACCACTATAAAATCTTTGGCGACTAATCTTTCGTCGTAATCCAGTAATTCCTTTTGCAGATGCAAGAAATCATCGATCGGTGACCGCCCGTCGGTCCCCGCCAGATCGAGAAGAAAAAGGATCAATCGGCACCTTTCAACATGCCTTAAAAATCGATGCCCCAAACCCCTATTCTCCGCAGCTCCTTCAATCAAGCCCGGGACATCTGCCATGGTCACAGTACGAAAATCATCTGGATAATCAATCACTCCAACAGTGGGAACAAGAGTGGTGAATGGATAGGAATCAATCTTGGGAGTGGCATTGGAAAGTACATTTAGTAAGGTTGATTTCCCAGCGTTGGGAAACCCCACAAGCCCAACATCGGCAATCGTTTTTAGGGTAAAAACAAACTCACCTTCCATGCCAGGTTTTCCTTCGGTGAATTGCCTGGGTGTTTGATTGGTGGAGGATTTGAAGGTTGCATTTCCACGCCCCCCTTTACCACCCTCCAACAACAAGATTTCCTGCTCATGCTCGAGTAGTTCACAAATAATCTCTCCGGTATTTAAATCGCGCACCTCTGTACCAAGCGGGACTTTAAGAATGCAAGGATCCCCTCCCCTGCCATTCTGGTCGCTGCCCCGCCCAGGTTCGCCATTTTTAGCTTTCCATTGCTTTTTAAAATGAAAGGTCCTGAGATCAGATACATTTTCATCGGCCTGAAGGATCACTTCTCCGCCCCGGCCACCATTGCCTCCATTGGGGCCTCCATTGGGCATGTATTTTTGTCGAAGAAAAGACATACAACCGTCTCCACCGTTACCGGCTTTTAAAAGTACTTTGGTTTCGTCAAAAAACATAATGGATACCTGTGAATTAGATTTCTAAGCAGTAAGGTGTAATTGATTTCATGAAATTACACAATCGTACAAAACAAGAAAGCCCCCGTTATCGGAGGCTTTCTTGGAAAATTTGCTTAATAAATAAAGCAACCAAATAGATTAATATCTATAGTGTTCAGGTTTATAAGGGCCCTCCACTGGAACACCGATGTAATCTGCTTGATCCGTGGATAGTTCGGTTAGCTTTGCACCGAGTTTATCTAAGTGTAATCTCGCAACCTCTTCATCCAATTCCTTGCTTAAGCGGGTCACCCCAATTTCCCGATCTGGGTTATTGCGAATATCAAGCTGGGCAATGGTTTGGTTTGTGAAGCTGTTGGACATCACAAAGCTTGGGTGTCCAGTTGCACATCCAAGATTGATCAAACGGCCTTCTGCTAAAAGATAGATGCTACGACCATCTGCAAA
>JAYPAW010000137.1:0-2318 GCA_038123915.1 Opitutales bacterium | reverse complement strand
ACACCGAGAGCCCAGCAAGTACTCGCCTTGGCACGCAAGGAAGCAGACCGGTTCCATCATAATTACATCGGGACAGAGCATCTTCTTCTTGGATTAATCAATCTCGGGCAGGGCGTGGCTGTCAATGTCCTCCAAAAAATGGGCCTGGACCTTGATACTGTCCGTCAGGCAGTGGACGAACAGGTAGGTTTAGGCCCGGAAGCCAAGCCATCTGGGAATATTCCATACACCCCAAGGGTTAAGAAGGTTCTGGCTTTGGCAGGCAAGGAAGCCAAATCCCTCAACCATAGTTATGTGGGTACGGAGCACATTCTTCTGGGATTACTTCGGGAAGGTGAGGGGGTTGCTGCCAGGGTGTTAAAATCCCTTGATGTGGATGTTGACCGTTGCCGAAACGAAATTTTATCCGAACTCGATCCAAATTTTGCTTCCAGTGAAGAGAAAGAATCTTCTGTGGTAGGTGGAGATGATGAACCGGAAGAAAAGAGTAAGGATGTAAAGACCCCAGCGCTCAAAGCTTTCGGGCGGGATCTTACCGAGTTGGCCAAGAAGGGGGAGTTGGACCCAGTGGTCGGTCGTGCTTCTGAAATCCGACGGGTTACACAGGTCCTTTGCCGTAGAACCAAAAATAATCCGGTTCTCATTGGCGAGGCAGGGGTTGGTAAAACAGCAATTGTGGAAGGCTTGGCCCAACAAATCGCAGGTGGTTTGGTTCCAGAAAATTTAATCGATAAAAAAGTGGTCACCCTGGATCTCGCCTTGATGGTTGCGGGTACCAAATACCGTGGTCAGTTCGAAGAGCGTATCAAGGCGGTGATGGACGAGCTCAAGAAATCGAAAAACATCATAATTTTCATTGATGAATTGCACACCATAGTTGGAGCCGGTGCCGCTGAGGGTGCGATGGATGCATCCAATATTTTCAAGCCTGCGTTAAGCCGTGGGGAATTGCAGTGCATTGGAGCGACCACCCTTGCTGAGTATAGAAAGTATATTGAGAAGGACTCTGCTCTGGATCGAAGATTTCAGTCGGTCAAAGTCGATGCACCTTCAATCGAGGATACCATCCAAATCTTAAAAGGTATCCAGTCGAAGTACGAAGATCACCATAATGTGAACTATACCGACAAAGCATTGGAAGCCGCTGCGAAATTAACGGACCGGTATGTAACTGGTAAGTTTCTACCAGATAAAGCGATTGATGCGATTGATGAAGCAGGGGCACGTTCCCGTATGGAATCAATGAAAAGACCTCAGGAAATTGAGGACTTATCAGACGAGATTAAGAAAGTTTGTGCCCTCAAAGAGAGTGCAATATCAGACCAAAACTTTGAAGAGGCTGCCCAAGCCCGTGATAAAGAGAAAAAATTACGGGCCAAGCGCGAACGCGTGCTTGAAAGCTGGAAGAAAAACCGCGAACAGAATCGTGCAGAAGTGAACGAGGATGATATGCTTCAGGTTGTTGCAGACTGGACGGGGATTCCTCTCAATCGAATGGAGTCGAAGGAAAGTAAAAAGCTCCTTCAGTTGGAAAATGAACTGCGTGAGCAGGTCATTGGTCAGGATTTTGCCACGCAGGTGGTGGCCAAGGCTTTACGCCGATCCCGTGCAGATCTAAAGGATCCACGCAGACCGATTGGTTCCTTTATGTTCCTTGGACCAACTGGTGTTGGTAAAACCCACCTCGCCAAAGTTCTTTCGGAACGGATTTTTGGGGATCAGGAGTCGTTGATCCAAATTGATATGTCCGAATACATGGAGAAGCATGCGGTATCCCGTATGATTGGATCTCCTCCAGGGTATGTTGGGCATGATGAGGGCGGTCAGTTAACCGAAGCAATTCGCAGGAAGCCTTATTCCGTTATCCTTTTTGATGAGATCGAGAAGGCTCATCCCGATGTGGCCCAGATCCTTTTGCAAATCCTTGAAGATGGTCGCCTGACGGACAGCCTCGGTCGTAAAGTTGATTTCCGTAACACAATTCTGATCATGACTTCGAATGTGGGGGCAGAGATTTTGCAGCGCAATACCTCCCTCGGTTTTTCGGTGGGTGATTCCGAGCAGGACTTTGAGAAGATTAAGGACAAGATTATGGATGAGGCTAAGAAGATCTTTAAGCCAGAATTCCTCAACCGTTTGACTGAAATTGTAATCTTCCGCCAGTTACTGAAAGAGCACATGGGCTCGATTGTGGAGCTGGAACTTGAAAAGGTGTCTGAGCGTCTGAAAGAACGGAAATTGAAGCTGGATGTTTCTGAGGAAGCGAAGGAATTTTTAATCGAGCATGGGTATGACAACAAGCTGGGGGCTCGTCCGCT
>JAYPAW010000136.1:0-2330 GCA_038123915.1 Opitutales bacterium | reverse complement strand
TGAGCTGGACTCCCCTTCCCCATCACGAACTCATGAATCGGGTCGAGAACAGGATCCAGGATTACGGCTACAGAATTCATCAAACCAATTGCCTACTCTCCCATGGAGGTGACAGGTTCCTTGGAACGATCACTCTGGGCAGTCGAAGAAACCTGGGCTACCGAAGAATGCTTGGGATAAAAAATTCTCATGATAAATCTTTGGCCGCCGGACTGATTGCAGGGATACGGGTAATTGTGTGTTCAAACGGAATGTTTGCAGGCGATGACATTTGTCTAAACCGCAAGCACACCTCCCGCCTATTCGAGGATCTTGATCAGAAAATCACAGAAGGTTTTGAGAAGGTCTTTGCTGAATGGGAGAGAAACGACCTTCGGGTCTTGCGTTACCGTGAAACAGAAATCTCTGATGAACGAGCCCATGATCTGGTGGTTCGTGCAGTCGATGCGGAAGCTCTTCCGCCCTCTTCGATCCCCAGGGTTTTGAAAGAGTATCGAGAGCCTTGGCATCCTGAATTCATGCCACGAACGGCTTGGTCTCTGCATAATTCATTCACCGAGGTCATGAAATCAAAGCCGCATCTTATTCCTGAAAGAACCAGAATCCTAACAGGGGTTTTCGATCAGTGTCTGGGTATTAACTAAACCGGCGTGGGTGTGTTCGCGACGGGAGGGCCTTGCCTTTGCGGGCGGGCCCTGCCCCATTCATTCAACCAATAAATAAAATATGAAATCAATCATCTTAGTTTTATTCTGTATAGCATCTCTTCTGCCCTACCTCCAAGGCAAACGGGTAGACATTGACTTTGGAAACGGTTGCAAGCTGGTCTACATTTCGGAAAACAATGAAACCAAGGAGGTTACTTGCTTGTATGAAATTGAATATTCAATTGATCCGTGGAAATCATTGGAAGCCTACAAAGAACATCTCCGTCAATCGGTTTTGCTAATGCTCAAATCTTCTGAAGGCTGGGAGCTTTTTCAGGAAAGTCTAAAGATAGGATACACATATCACTACATCTATCGCTCATCTAAGCAAAACCCTGATTCTAATTGGGAAATTGCATTTATGATTGATGAGAAAAGTCTCTGAATTGTGAACTACTTAAGAGAGGTTCGTCTGGTTGTACAGGCGGGCCTTTTTTTAGGTGTTGGAAATACGCCTTGAAATAAAATAAATAATTTCACCATCAAATTTACAAAACTAACTTTTGCATTGGCTTAAAGATTATGCAAAAAAACAATCCCATTAGTTTATGACGGATCATATAACAAAAGAAATTACTAACCTCAAAGTAACTCCGACCGTTACTCAAGATTGCGTAATTGAATTTGATCAAAATCACATTGATATCTTTTCTTCAATCGTGGTCTTCAATGACTCCAAATCGGAGGAAAGCTTGATTGTTTGTGCAGAATTTGAGCACTCTGGCTTAACAGATAAAACCTGGAATATACCTTCAGATCAGTTCGGTGAATCCCACTCCTTTAAACTTACAGATTTGTCTGTACCCATCTCCAATTCACTACACAGCAATACAGAGAGAATTGAAACCAAAGGCACTTTTCGAGCTAGTTTAGGTAATCGAGAATTCTTCAGCCAAGAGTTTAGGTTTTCATTGATTCCTGCAGTCGAACTCCAACTCGGTTACAGCGAAGTATACTCTTATGTTTTCAACCAGAATCATTTCCCGCTGATCAATCTCTTGGAGATCACAAATAATTCTAGAACGGCACTCCGCGCCATAGAGATAAAGGCCACTTTTGATCCAGCAGATTTTAATGATGTATTATGGAACATCGATGAGTTGCACTCAAAACATTCACTCCAACTTGATGAACAAAGGGTTGAAATTCCAATCTCTAATCTTGATGAGCTTGTAGAAGAAAAAAAGTACAACCTTAGAATTCAAGTTACAACTAAAGGCAAATTAGTTTCCACTCTAAAAAAGCCATTGAGAATGCTTCCAAAAAACCAATGGGGTGGCGAATCTCACATGCCTGAACTTCTTGCCTCTTTTGTGTGCCCAAACGGTGAGTACACAGATTATTTACTCAAAAAGGCGGCCAATTCATTGGCAACAACTGATTACGGATCTCAGCTCGATGGATATAGATCCAAAACTAGAGAAAAACCTTACGCTATTGGTGCTCATCTTTGGTCTGTAATCTACGACGAGGGTATCACTTACACTTACCCACCTGCATCATTTGCAAAATCTGGGCAAAAGATAAGACTCCAAGACGACATAAATCAAAGTAGGCAAGCGACATGTCTTGATAGTGCTCTTTTGTTTGCCGGATGCCTTGAGCAAGCTGGTCTAAATGTTG
>JAYPAW010000135.1:0-2332 GCA_038123915.1 Opitutales bacterium | reverse complement strand
ATGAAGTAAAAAGGATTCTCATTGGTTTTTGGCAGGTTGTATTTTTAATCGAAAATCAGAAACTCCAGGGCGGGTGGAAACAGATTCTATCATTTTAGACTCCCCAGGTCTTACCATCAAAGCCTTCCAGACCAAAGAAGTATCCTTTACCAGAAACCCGTTATCATCTAGCCACTCCAGCTTGTGGGAAATTTTTACTTCTTTACTGGAAGTGTTTTTTAATTCCACCTGGATGCGCAATAAGTCGCCCGCTTTTTTACCTTGGGTAATCCGAACCACATCCAAAACTTTTTCCAACCCTGCACCAAACTCGACTTTCTTAATCTCAGGGAGCGCCCGCATATCCTTTGGGTCTTCCTTGCTAACGGTGCCCACCTTCCCTTTTTCGGCACAACTAAACATCAAAAAAACTCCGAGCATAGTGCTCAGGGAGAGTATTTTTATAAAAGGTTGAATCATAAATAATTGGATTAGTGGATGGAAAGTGGACAAACACCAACCACTCGAAGAGGAGTAAAATCGGAAACACTCCTTACCCACACCAAGTTTATGTGTTTGTTGGTTACCATAATATCAGTGCTTAATTTCGTACCTGCACCCCGCAAGGTCAACTTCTGATCTATGGGAGTATCAATTTTACAAAACCTGATCTGTTTAGGCAGAGTGCTCCAGCTTCTCAAATCTGCCCGGGTGGTTAATTGAGATAACATGCCCACTCCGGCTCCGACAGCTACCTGAGTAAGATCATCATTCGCCCGTACCGAATCGGTTGCCAAATACTGAAGACCACCCTTGGCTACAGCTCCCGCAACGGCTTTGGATAATTCAATGTCGAAATATTGATCAAACTCCTGGGCGACAATGGCATCGAGATCGCTTAGTAATGTGGTTTTCTGTGGATTGTCAGATTGATCAGAGGTAAAGATTTCTAGGTCCTGGAGGTACTGGTCATTGATTTGCAGGGTAGGAAATGCGACGCCCAGATACGGAATTCTGGAAGTTGGTGAAAAAAAGAAAACAGGCAGATCAAAGCGTCTCTCCAAGCGCACCGGAGCCCTTCCCGTCTCAAAAAAGATATAGGTCTTGGGATGCTCTGATTGTTTGCCTGCATTGGCTAATTGATAGTCTTCAGATATCCAAGTATTCTCTGGGTAGATTGCATGGAGCTGACGCAAAGAATACTCAGCTTTGGCAAAATCCTCACGCTCCTTTGCAGTGTGTAAAAAATAGAGTGCTTCCAAATAAAGGGCAGCTGGGTTTACAAATGTGGGAAGATTCTTAGGTACCAGGCTTTGGATTCTCTTTCTCTCCAAATATAGAGGATGATTGGAGTCCTGTTTATCCAAAGACTTGCCCAAATTTAGATTTTGTTTCTTTGCCTCCTCCCTCGCTTGCTCAAGTTCAACCTGCCAAAGGTCTTTCGAATCCTGAATAGCCTGACGGGTCTTAAAAATTTCTGCACGGGCACGGCCTCGGTCGCCCGTAAGTAAGTAATTATGTGCCTGGTATAACCTCATCATCACCCGGTCATAAATTCTTGATTTATAGGGTTTGTACTCAGCAGAACCTATGGTCGAAAGGAGCTCCTCTGACATACGGGTTTCTGTTCGTAGGTGCGGACCAAACCATCGGTCATACTCCAAGGCTGCCTGATTGAGTGCAGGTATACTTTGACCCGTATTGCTATTCATTCGGGAAACGGCACCCTCCTCAAGAAAATATAGTAAGCGATCCCTTTTCGGACCCTCTTGGGCAAGTCTGGCTGCTTCCTCTTCCGCCCGATCCAAATCCCCTATTTTCCAAAGAAACTGAAAGTTTTCGGTGCGGTCATAATGGGAGGACATGCATCCACTCATCGCAATTAAGATGAGAATACTAAATTTTCTTTTCATTAAACCGAAAGGAACTGTCCAAGATTTGCCGTTCCCGTGTGATCAGGCGTCTTCTATTCGGGGAAAACCGTTACTTCAAAGTTTTTATTCCCCTTCACATCTCCAACAGTACTGCGATAACGATTTTTTGTACGCAATGCCTGAAGGAGTGCCTGCTGGTTCAATTTTTTATGAAATAAAACAGGTTTCTTAAAAGAATTAAGCAGCTTGGAAGTCATCAGTAATGTATTCAACTCGACATCCATTTTCCGGCTAAAATCATTGGGCAAACAAAAGACTAAATTACCAGGTAAGATTTCCTTAGTTTCCTCATCCATAGTTAATTGAATTCTACCCAAGAGACCGATCACTTTCATTCCACCATTGGTGGTAACTCCAACCATCATCGCAAAGGGTTGTTCGGAGAATAACTCAACATCTGCAAGAGTTGAGCTAATTTT
>JAYPAW010000134.1:0-2352 GCA_038123915.1 Opitutales bacterium | reverse complement strand
CCGTACTGGGCGAGCTCGACATTGCCGTCGGCCTGCTTAACCAGGTCGCGCACCAGATCATCCACATCGTTCCCCACATAGCCGGTTTCAGAAAACTTGGTGGCATCTGCCTTGACAAAGGGCACCCCAATCAACTTGGCCACATTGCGCATAAGATATGTCTTCCCCACCCCGGTGGGACCGAGGAGTAAAACATTGGGCTTCATATACTCTGCGGACTGGGCCCGAGAGTCCTGCATGCAGCGTCGCACATGGTTGTAGTGGTCGCACACCGCCACAGAAAGCACTCGCTTGGCCTGCTCCTGCTTGATTACAAAACGGTCCAGATAATCGCGCACCTCCTTGGGCTTGCGGTCAAAGGAGCGGATGGCATCGAGGGGATCATCCTCCGGTTTTTCCTTCTGCTTCGACTTCCCCCCTTCATCCTTGGGCTTTTCAGAGGATGCATCCTCGTCGGGTTGGTTCATGGATTGCATGAAAGGAGCAAAGGCAACCTGAAGGTTCTTGTTTTTAAGAAGATCCTTTAATTGCTTTTGAAGCTCTTCCATAGGGTTGTCGTCGTCTTTTTTAGACATGAGAAGAAAAAATAATAGTTTGACAGGTCGTTCGTGTATCGGAATTTATGGAAACTATTACCCTAACCCCACCACCCCTTTCAATCAAACCGTTTTCCCAATATGTCAAATAATCTGACGAAAAGGCAAATCGTCCAATCGATCTACGAGGGCGGCAATTACAACCACAAGCATGTGACTGAAATCGTCCAAAAAACCCTCGACCATATCTGCTCAGGTTTGATCAACGGACAAAACATCGAGCTTCGCAACTTTGGGGTTTTCGAGGTACAGGTAAGAAAGTCCAGAGTAGGCCGGAACCCAAATCAACCAGAGAAGGATGTGGTCATCCCCAGACGAGCGGTCGTTAAGTTCAAGGCAGGTAAGGAAATGAAAGCCGGGCTTTCCAAGCTCGATCTCGACGCTGTATAACCCAACCCCGCTCCTAAAGGAGTTGGGCATAATTGGATAAGACCCCTTGAATAAATTCGATACTTTACCCGGATTTCGCGAATTCCCACCGGATGCCTGTGCCCAAAGAAACCATCTATTCCGGGTCTTCCGCACGGTTGCCCGGGCTTTTGACTTTCAGGAATACGATGTGCCTGTGGTGGAACCTCTCGATCTATACCTGCAAAAATCGGGTGAGGAAATTGCCGGTCAATTATTTCACTTCGAAGATAAGGGGGGAAGAAAAGTAGCCCTGCGCCCAGAACTCACCCCCACCCTTGCCCGGATGATTGCGGCCCGGGCCAACTCCCTACCCAAACCAGTGAAATGGTTTAATATTGGAGAACATTTTCGCTATGAACGCCCCCAGAAAGGAAGGGGTCGATCGTTCTACCAATTCAATGCGGATCTCATTGGAGAACCAGGAGTAGATGCAGATGCGGAATTGATCGCCCTGCTTGCCTCCATTTTCGAAACCTTTGGCCTACGCTCCGATGATGTGGTCATCCGCCTGAGCGACCGTGTGACCTGGGTGCTCTTTCTCGATCAGTTAAATATTTCCGAAGATGCACGACCCGCCACCCTCGATGCGATCGATAAGAGCGAGCGACGTAAACCCGAGCAAACCATCGAATCCTTAAACCAGGCCAACCCGGGTCGCGGAGAAGAAATCTTTGCGAAAATTCAGGAGTTCAAGGGACTTAAAAAACTTGATAATATTGTAGAAAAACTCCATTCCTGCGGAGAACAGGGAAAAAAAAGAGCGGAGGATTGGAAAAACCTGACCGCGCGTTTGGATGCACATGGGTGTGAAGGGATGATTCAAGTGGACTTGTCCATCGTTCGCGGTCTCGCCTACTACACCGGTTTTGTATACGAAGCCTTCGAGGCATCTGGTCAGGGAAGAGCCCTCGCAGGAGGAGGCAGATACGATCATTTAATCCAAAAGTTGTCTGGCAACTGCGACCTACCGGCTGCTGGATTTGCGATTGGGGATATGACCTTGAGCGATTGCCTGGGATCGAAAAACCTTTTGCCACGCTATGTGATCGCCCCCGATCTTTTCCTGATCTTTGGAGAAAGTGAGCGTGACATGGGCCTGCGTTTATCCTCTCATCTGCGCAAAGCGGGTCACTCCACCACCTACTCGCTCAAACCCTCCGGTTTTGGGAAACAATTTAAGGATGCCGGAAAATCCGGTGCGAGGTATGCCATCATCCTTGGCGAGGATGAAGTGAAGCAAAGCTCAGTAAAAGTAAAAGATTTGCGAAGCGGCTCTGAAGAGACCTGTAAGATTCAAAGCTTAGTTGAAAAAATAGAAGATTGGGATGGTGAAGGAGGCATCTCT
>JAYPAW010000133.1:0-2359 GCA_038123915.1 Opitutales bacterium | reverse complement strand
ATTCAATTACTTTTCCACGCTCACTTGGGGAGAGGTTGAACTGATCGAAATCAAAGTAGACTGCTTCAAATGGGCGGATCGAGTTTCCTGGATCCATGAATTTTTCGTGGTCCGGGTTGCGGGGAAGGAGTAGGTCCGGTGTGCCCAGCACACCTGCTATGGGCTCGCCTATGGGAGAAACAAAATTTTGCTCTTCTCCCCGGTCCAGCAAAAGGCCGTCTATGGTATCTGTATCGGGAGACCTGGAAATCTCACTTTTGGGGACAGCGGTGCGGGAACAACCGGCACCCCAAAAAGAAGAAAGAATCAGGCCGTAAAGAAGGCCCTTAAGGATGGGCATTTATCAGGAACCACCCAGCACCACAAAGTGGGCTTTACGCTCCATCGCGGAGGTGGAGGAATCTGCATTGGGAGTGGCAAACTCATCGCCCATGGAAAGAACATCGATACGGTTTCCATCGGCTCCTAAATCCACGAGGTATTGCTTCACACTGGATGCCCGGCGGTCTCCGAGGGATTTATTGTAAGCTGGGGTGCCTTTCCAGTCGCAGTAACCTTCCACTAAAATACGGGCGTCGTCGTTGGTGCTCAAATAAGTCGCAACCTGCTGGAGTTTGGTACGCTCATCTGAACCGATGTTGTATTGATCAAAGCCAAAAAAGATCGGCTCAAAAGGACGCTCGCCATTGGCCAGATTATCGCTCCAGAATGGATCCTGCGGGGTGAGCCCGTCGCCACTCAGTCCGGTAATGGTTGCACCCACGGGGGAGAGCAATTCCTCTCCCTGCTCACCGTCTACGCCACCATTGACAAAGGTTCCACGGTTTCCACCCTTAAGCAATGCCGTATCTTCTGGGGACAAAGCCTGCTTTTTGGAACAACCAATAAATCCAGCTGACAAAATTGCCATGCATACTACCCACACTTTTGTATTCATTTTTTTATCTCCCGCTTTTGAATGTTACGATCAGGACCCATCATCCTAATCTTCCTTAGTATTTCCTTGCACGCGTTCTTATGTTCGTCAAATGGAAAAGGGGTAAGTGATGGAATATTTTTTAATCGATAATGGATCTCTTCGTGCCGGCTCTGTTTTGCAGATGCGTGAAATTGCCCAAAATCTGTCTGCTCGGACCGGGCATTCGGTTCGACCCTTTGGCCTGATGCACTCCCATAAAGTGGCCTCATCCGAACTCAGGGGGGTGCCCGGCCAATCGATGCAGGAGTTTTTAGGTTCGGAAAAGGCGGAGGAGGTGAATGAAATTCGAGCCCTTCCTTTTTTTCTTGGGCCCAGCCTGGCAATTACTGATTGGTTGCCGGAAAATTTGCAGGCATGGAAAGACCGCCAACCGGAGGTTCGCCAATACCGTATCCTTGATCCGCTTTTTCAGTCTGGGGACAACCGGCTTGCCCGGGCGATGGCAGAATTATGCAGGGAGCAAATCCAACATGCCGGGCTTATCAATCCCGCGGTGGCGATGGTGGATCATGGAACCCCCTTACCGGAAGTCAACCAGGTGCGGGAGGATGTGGGGAAGCAAATGAGGCAATGGTTGGGCTCTGAGATCGGTCTGTTTTCCACCTGTGCGATGGAAAGAAGGCCAGATCCTCAATATGATTTTAACAACCCTTTACTGGAAGATCTTCTGCAACAATGGATGGAAACGGGTATTCAGGAAGTGGTGCTTTCGCAGTTTTTTCTGCTTCCCGGGAGGCATGCCGGGCCGGGTGGGGATTTAGCCCAGATTTGCCAGCCTTTTATTGATCAGGGGATGAAAATTTACCGGACGGAAAATCTTGGAGCCCATTCCCTGGTGCAGGAAATCCTGCTCGACCGTATACAGGCAGACCAGAACAGTTAGGCGATCAAGAGGATACAGATTCCCAGAAGGATGGAACCGGCGAGGCGCCGACCCTTGACCCAGGGAGTAAGCGATCCTTCGCTCAGGCACAATCGATTGCCCAGCCAGGCAACAAATAAAATGGTCCATAATCCCCGGCTCGAATAGACGATATTCACTTCCGTGGGTACCCGGTAGCAGGCAATCGCAGTCGACATGAGCACAGCTTGCAGGGCGATCAAAATACCACTTCGCCATGCCCAGGTATCACCTGGGTCTGAGCGGCGGAAAATGGCTTCCTCACGCCAAGGCAAAAGCACAAGCGTGAGCAGACCCAGGGATCCAAAAATACAAAATAACATCCGTACCGGGTCCGTCTGATGACTGAAGTGTGGAACCATGGAATCGAGCAGGCTGAAGGATGCGGCCGATGCGATGGCGAGGATAATTCCCTTGGCACTGGTGCGGCCCGAGTTGCGGGCTGGCCAGCCAATCAGGCCAACCGCAATCGCAGTCAG
>JAYPAW010000132.1:0-2459 GCA_038123915.1 Opitutales bacterium | reverse complement strand
CCAGAGAGCGGGAACCCAGTCGAATATGATCAATGGGGGAGGGTGGAACTGACGACCTTAACCAAGGAATTTTTCATGCCCCGCTTTTTGGAGCGGGACGAAGCCATACGCCGAAAGCCATGGGCTGAGGCACCCTGGGATGGAGTCGCTGAAATTCGTCCTTTTGGGGCAATGGAAAAGAAAATTGTCGAAGGGGTCTATTAAAGGATGAATCAGAAAGTACCCCACTTGCCATGCCTTCGATTGGGTAACCCATACATCAGTCTCAATCAATCGGAGGTGGTGGATTATCGCGATGGAACCACTCGGGCTACTCTTAGCCAGGTAAATCCTGGAGTGATCCGGCGTGATTTGCAGAGCATTTCTTCCGCACGGAAAAAGCTTCAAAACTTCCGGACTCAAGAACTCATTGAAATTTGCCACCGTGCCGGAGATTTATTCCTTAATGAAAGCTTGCCCCTCGGTAGCGGGAAGCATTTGCAAAGTGCCCAGGAATATTTGGAAACCTTATCGTCCACCAGTGGGTTGCCGCATGTGATGGTGCGAAGGAACATGGAAAAAATCCATTATGCTTTATGCCATATGGAAGTTATTCTTAACGGACTGACCCGAGGATTGGACTTGGATGTGCTTGATCGTGGATATGGAGAGCAGTCCGGATCGCCCGTCTGCTTTCACCCAACAACCCAAGCATTAGGCTTGGTGATGCCCAGTAATTCCCCGGCGGTGAACTCTCTCTGGTTACCAGCAATCCCCCTGAAAATTCCGGTGGTGATGAAGCCAGGAAAAGATGAGCCCTGGACCCCTTATCGGTTGATGCAGGCATTTATCCAAGCGGGCTGCCCAGCCGAGGCCTTTGGATTTTACCCCACCGATCATGAAGGAGCTGCTGACATTCTCAGACTCTGCGACCGTGCCCTGATTTTTGGAGACAAATCAACGACAGATCAATACGCTGGGAATCCGGGGGTACAAGTCCATGGACCCGGATTCAGTAAAGTGATCATTGCGGAGGATGAGATTGAGAACTGGATGGATTATATCGATGTACTGGTTCGCTCGATCTCCGAGAATGGGGGGCGTAGTTGTATCAATGCATCTGCTGTAATCGTCCCCAGATATGCCAAAGAAATTGCGGATGAGTTGGGTCGTAGGCTCGGGCCCGTAAAGCCCTTACCAGTGGATGATCCCCAAGCTGTGCTATCCGGGTTTGCCAACCCGAAAATGGCGGAGTGGATTGATGCTGCGATCGAGGCGGACTTAAGCGAAGCGGGTGCTTATGATGCGACGGCACCTTATCGGGATGGTTCCCGTTTGGTTCAGGCAGAGGGAGGCACCTATTTACGGCCTACCATCATTGCCTGCGAATCTATGGATCACCCCTTAGCCAATCGTGAATTTCTATGCCCCTATGCAAGTGTTGTCGAATTGCCTCAGGAAAAAATGCTCGATCTGATAGGGCCCACACTGGTGGTTTCAGCGATCACTAAAGACCAAGCTTTCATTCAAGAACTTCTGCTGGATCCCCGGATCGAACGGTTAAATATTGGACCCATTCCGACTATGAAAATATCCTGGGACCAACCTCACGAAGGAAATCTATTTGAATTTTTATACAAGCGTAGATCCATCGGCATGGCTGCTTAGGCAAGGATACGTTTTGGGTAGATGTTAGATAGTTTGGACCAAACAATTCCAGATACCCTTTTTTACAGCCCGGACGATCCTGCTAAGCAGGAAGTGGTTTATGGTTTTGGTTGTTCGCAAAGGGCAGGGGAGTGTGCCACCCGGTTGGGTAGCCATGCCCTGGTGGTTACGGACTCTGGAATCATGGCTGCCGGGCATCCCCAAAAAATACTCAAATCTCTACAGTCTGCTGGAATTCAAACCCATCTTTTTGATGGAGTCATGGAAAACCCAACGGATACGAGTGTTCAGGAATGTGCAGCAAAGTTTAAATCGCAGAAGATTGATTTGATTGTTGGTGTGGGAGGAGGAAGCTCCCTTGATACTGCTAAAGGGGTAAATTTTCTCCTCACCAACGGTGGGTCGATGAAGGATTACTGGGGAGTTGGAAAAGCAACGATTCCCCTGCTTCCAATGATCGCGATCCCCACTACCGGGGGAACGGGCAGTGAGTGCCAGTCTTACGCCTTGATATCCAATGACTCGAATCACCGAAAAATGGCCTGCGGGGATCCCAGTGCTTTGCCTAAAATCACGCTTTTGGATCCGGAATTAACCTGCTCCCAGCCGTTCTCTGTTTGTGCGGCAACCGGAATGGATGCGCTTGCCCATGCCCTTGAATCTGCGGTATGCACCCGACGCAATGCTTCTTCTCACCGCCATGCCAAACAGAGCTTTTGCTTACTTGCTCAAAACCTGGAACGGGTATGGAGCGACCCCGGAAATCTGGAAGCAAGGGGAAATGTTTTGCTCGGGGCGGCTCATGCGGGTGC
>JAYPAW010000131.1:0-2473 GCA_038123915.1 Opitutales bacterium | reverse complement strand
TTCTGCGGGAGAAGCGTTCCAACTAACAACACAAAGAAAGGAAATGAAATTATGTTCAATTCCAAGAACCGGGGAAATCATCTAAACCAAGCCGAAACGGAGTGGTGGAATCATATTTTCAAATGGTTTACTAAAAGCTTAATCGTGCTTGATCCATTCAGGTGGCGACCGTGCTTTGTATTGACCAATCCGCGATACCCCCCATCGACCTGACCTTTTTAATTTACTTGGTCCGTTCCTGTTTCAGGAAAGATTGAAAAAGAGAAGTTTTGACCTTCGTAACCTAACTTCCAATTTCGCCAAGTTATTATTTTAAAAGAGCTTCCCTTTACCCGAAGGGAAGCTTTTTTTTGGATATGAGTTACAGTCTCGTCGACCCTTTAAATTGAGCCTTTGCCTCCATCCTGAATTGTGACATCTATAAGAAAGTATGCTTCCAACCATTCTGATCAGCAGTAGTGTAATTTTTTTTCTGGCCTATCGTATATACGGGGCCTTTTTAAGCCGTCGTTGTGGTGTAAACGATAATCTGGATACTCCCGCTGTTCAAAAAGAAGATGGCGTGGACTATTCGCCCACCCGGGCTTCCGTTCTTTTTGGGCATCATTTTTCCTCGATTGCGGGTGCGGGTCCCATAGTCGGGCCTATTCTGGCAGCCACCTATTTCGGATGGGGGCCCACCTGGGCATGGATTTTAGTGGGCGCTATTTTCGTTGGTGGTGTGCACGATTTCGGAAGTGCATTTATGTCTCTTCGCCAGGGTGGGCGATCGATTGCAGATGTGATGACTTCTTTGGTCGGAGGGCGTGCGGGGAAGCTTTTCCTGATCTTTGTTCTGCTTGCTTTGGTCTATGTGATCATTGTTTTTTTAGATCTTACTGCATCGACCTTCACCAAACAACCAGCCGTGGCATCTGCATCCGGATGGTTTATTCTGGTTGCCGTTCTTTTCGGCTTCTTACTCAGATCAGGCGGGTTTTCCTTAGGTAAGCTTGCATTGATTTTTTTCCCGCTCACTTTTTTGGGGCTTTTAATTGGCCATTATTTTCCTTTCTTTGCCTTGCAAAAAGAGGTCTGGATTTCTCTAATCCTGATCTACTGCTTTTGTGCGGCAGTTCTTCCGGTTGGGATTCTTCTACAACCCAGGGATTTTTTAAGTGCTGGTTTTCTCTATGCAATTTTAGGGGTCGGAGCGATAGGAATGTTGTTCGCAGGAGAGTCTATGGAATTACCCATTTTCATTGGGTGGGAGTCAGAAAAGCTGGGTATGTTGGTACCTTTTCTTTTTATCACCGTAGCCTGTGGAGCCTGTAGTGGTTTTCACAGCATTGTGGCGAGTGGCACCACCTCGAAACAAATCAGAAAGGAGAGCGACAACCAAAAGGTAACTTATGGGTCCATGCTTTTGGAGGGAATCCTCGCGGTCTTTGCTTTAGCATGTGTAGCCATTTTGAGTGTCGGGGAGCGTGAAAGCGGAGGGACTCCGGTTGGCATTTTCGCAATGGGGGCTTCCAAGTTTTTTAGTGCGGTCGGTATCCCTCTCTCGTTGGGAGTGGAATTTGCGATGCTCGCAATTAGTACTTTTCTGCTTACCACTCTGGATACCTGCACCCGATTGACCCGTTTCCTGATTGAAGAACTCTTTAATTGGAGAAACCAGTGGAGCCGTTATCTTGGAACATTGGGAGCTCTTTTATTACCAGCACTTTTGGTATTCCAATCCTTTCCGGGCCCGGATGGAAGTATGCAACCTGTGTGGAAAGCGATTTGGCCACTCTTTGGGGCAACCAACCAATTGTTGGCTGCCTTTGCATTGCTTACTTTGGTTGTTTTCCTGCGGGTTCGTGGGAAGGCTTATGGGTTTGCTCTCTGGCCTGCAGTTTTAATGATTTTCATGCCCATGCTTGCCCTTGCATGGATGGTTCAGTCCAATGGTTTTAACTCCCTGATAGGAGGGACATCCGTGGTCATGTTTCTTTTAGGTTGTTACCTCACTTATGTATCCTGGCAACAAGTCCGTTGCGGAGGAAAAGGAGATTAAAGATCTAAGTTAGAGCACGAAGTCGGGTGCTTTCTCTTCGGGTTGGTTCCCGCCCCGAGCATTGAGGGCAGCTTGGATGGTGGTTTTAAGTTTATCAGGCGGGCAGGGCTTATTGAGGATTTTGAACAGCAATCCGGATTGGAGGGCTTCTGCTCCACCAAATTCAAAATCTGCGTGTCCCGTGAGTAAAATACACATCGTCTCAGGATTATTTTCCTTAATGGTTCTCAACAGGGTGGCCCCATCCATCTTCGGCATACGCATATCCGACACAACCACCGGAAAGTGCCCTTGTTCATTAATGGTTTCAATCGCCTCATAAGGGCCATTGGCAACGGTAACAGCAAAAGCTCTTCCTAGGTTTAGTTTTATTCCTTTCAGGATGGATTCTTCATCATCAACAAATAAAACTCTCTCATTCATATTACTTTT
>JAYPAW010000130.1:0-2553 GCA_038123915.1 Opitutales bacterium | reverse complement strand
GCAGTCCGCGAAGTGATGATGTTTCTGCAAACCTACGGAGTAACCGATGCCCTTTGCCTTCGATTAGTTCGTAAATATGGAAATGAAGCAAAAACCATTTTAGAGTCGGATCCGTACCGGATTATTCGGGAAGTCAAAGGGATTGGTTTTAAGACGGCCGACCGGATCGCCCTGAATCTTGGCCTGGCCAGCAATGGACCACCCCGGATTGATGCCGGAATCCTTCATGTCCTACAGGAGTGCGAAGACCAGGGCCATACTCATTTCGAAAGGCGCGAGGTGGCACTCCAGGCAATCGAACTGCTTGAGGCCAACTCCGATGAGGTGGAAAATCGGATAGATGCTCTTTTATCTCAGGGCGAAATCGTTCCCTCGAAATCGGATTGGATCCAACTTCCGACAACTTTTCGTGCCGAGCACAACCTAGCCCGATCACTCACCCTTGTGAATAACGGAAAATCAAGCCTTCCATCCATTCATATCGACAAAGCACTGGAGTGGGCCCAAGGCAAAGCAGGTTTCCAGTTTGCCCAAATGCAGGATGAAGCTCTCAGGCAATCGCTGTCATCCAAAGTTTCTATTTTAACGGGCGGACCGGGTACGGGAAAGACTACGATTCTCAGAGCACTTGTCTCCATACTCAGGGCGAAAAAAACAAAAATCCTTCTCGCTGCCCCCACAGGTAGAGCTGCTAAAAGAATGTCTGAGAGTACCAGGCATTTTGCTCAGACTGTGCACCGCCTGCTCAAGTTCGACCCGTCCCAAGGAGGCTTCAGTATGAACGAGCAAAATCCATTGGTGTGCGACTACCTGATTATGGATGAATCCAGCATGCTGGATACCCGGTTGGCTTCAGCTTTGGTGCGGGCACTCCCGTCTAATGCCCATCTGCTCTTGGTAGGCGATGCCGACCAACTCCCATCGGTTGGCTCCGGAAATGTCCTAAAAGATTTAATCGAATGCAACATTCTTCCCGTTACCCGTCTGGAGGTCACCTTCCGCCAGGCAGATGACAGCGGGATTGTTGGTTTAGCCCACTCCATTCTCTCTGGAAAAGCAAGCCCGCCTACGCCATTGGAGCCTCACTCTGCCCTTCCCCGAAACCACGATGTTCATTTTATCCGTGCCGAAACCCCAGAAGAATGTGTACGGGTGGTGTGCGATCTATACAAAAGGGTATTACCCAACTCATTTGGGGTTAATCCGAAAAATGACTTACAGGTACTGGCCCCACTCCATCGGGGGGTTGGAGGCATTGGGAATCTAAATGATCAAATTCGTGATGCGATCAATCCAAATGGGGCAACCCATATCATGGGCAGTTTATTGTTTCGAGAAGGAGACAAGGTCATCCAGACAAGAAATAATTACGACAAAGATGTGTTTAATGGTGACCTGGGAATCATCTCCAAAGTGGATACCCTGAATGGTATTTTGGAAATCGATTTTGATAACAGGTTGGTAAAATACGAACGGATGGAGGTAACGGATCTACAGCCTGCCTATGCCATCACCGTTCATAAAAGCCAGGGAAGTGAATACCCTGTAGTGATCTTCCCCCTGCTCAAACAACACTTTATGATGTTGCAGAGAAACTTGGTGTACACGGGTCTAACGAGGGCGAAAAAGAAAGTTGTTTTCGTAGGTGATCCAGCCGCCTATGCAATGGCGATCCGAAATAATAAAACCCTGTCCCGCGAAACCGATTTAATCCGAAAATTCCGGCAAGAATTCGAGACTACGCAAACACCAAATAGCTAGCGAAAAATAGCATGATGTATGCGGGGGCTACCTTTAGATAATTATCCCGTTCTACCTTCAAGTGTTGAACCACAGCCCCAAACATAAGCACCGAAAGTAGGATTGCAGAGGGCTTAATCAAAGTTGGCACCCAAGAACCGCAGAGGAAGAACATAGCGATCATGATCTTGAGGAACCCGACGCCATACATTGTTTTCTCGGAAAGCCCATAGACTTTAAACTCCTCTTTCATGGTCTTGGCTTGCTTGCCGCGAAAGCGGGTTGGGCGGTTAAACCTCCAGGTCCAGACAGACAAAAGGACAAGCCCAGTTAGGATTCGTATTATAAAATAACTGATCTCTTCAGAAGTTCCCATGATCAAGGAAACTTTGGATAGGTTTAGTTATCGAGGGAGCAACGCCCGCAGTTGCTTGGCATACCAGAACAAGGTGGCATATCAAGGGACTCCGAACCGGAATGACTCGGTGCGAAAACAGAGAGTTTTTTCTCAAGCCTTACAGACCCACACTCTGGGCACTTGGCCTCTTTTTCCCAATTACTGGACCGAACAAGTATTTCGGAATCTGCCGAACAATCTTTGCAATTGAACTCGTAGATGGGCATAGACCGAAGCTTGGCTCAATAGCTCCCAATAAGATCCACAAAGCGAAGGATCATGTAGTACAGAGAAACCAAAATCCCTCCGCCAAACAATGCCACGAAGACCAAACCGGTAAGTTTCTTAACTCCCTCAGTCTCGAGAAACTTTGGTTGCTTCTCCATCGATCCAATCATCACAATCAGATACACCAC
>JAYPAW010000129.1:0-2617 GCA_038123915.1 Opitutales bacterium | reverse complement strand
TGGAAAAGCGGCTACCTTCCAGTTTGAGTGGAAGGTGGGTACAGGAAAGATCAAAGTTACCAGGAGCTGAAAGAAATGGGGGGTACACCGGGGTGTACGTCAGAGCCTGTGTGGCAAAATTTTGCTGCATCCGGCAGCATACATTCAAGGCACATACCATACCGGGTAGCCAAACGAGCCAATTTGGATCTATTTTCCAATCATAGATAGACTGGCAATGATGGACGACGGAATCAACCAAACCGGGGTGAGCCTTGGCATATCCATAGTTTCCAAACTCTGCTTCCTCGCGGGCGGCTTCGACGACAGGGGGAGGAGCACGAAAGTCCATATCGGCCACCCACAGTGGGATGATATCTTTTCCGGCATATTTTCCCCATTTTAAACCGGGCCGGTTCCGGCGGTCTGGGCAGTCGTTAAACCAATGATCCGTATTCAATGTAAATTCCCTTCCCCCACCAAGCATTCCTTAGCGCCAGGAATACAAATACTTAAGGGTGAAGTAATTGAGCTCTGCTTCAAAAGCTCTTTGATATTCAAAGGAAACTCCATGAACGGCATCAAACCACCAGTTGATCGAAGCATCGGCAGTAAATTCGTTCTCACCAAACTCAGACCATAAGCCAAAAAAACGACCGCCCAAATTGAGGGACAGGGAATTGGAAAACTGAATTTCCGATCCAACAAGCAAACTCCAGGTAAAACCATCTTCTCCCAGGCGAATCGGTGTTTCGTCATCCAGGTATCCAACCCCTGCACCAAGAAAAGGGGTGAATCGAGCCGACCGGCCACCCACACCATCGAAATTGAGTAGGTAATCGGCACCCAGATTCCATGAGGATGCATCCTGCCCGTTATTTTTCATGGTACCATAGTCGAGGTAGACCCCGAGGTCAGTAGAGGAACTGTTGGGTGCCTGAGCGGAGATTCTGAGGAAGTCTCCCTCGCGGTCATCGGACCCACTGTCTGCCATGCTGTATCCAAAACCAAGGATGTATTGACCAATGCGAGACTTGGCAGAGGAAGCTGTAATCAATACTACAGAAAGAAGGGCGAGAGGGATAAGATTTTTCATGCGTTATATGAAATCAGGCGGTGGGTTTCCGTCAATCGACAACTCGGAATCCGATTAATTTTACAACCCACTGTCCAGTGTGCGTGGATGGGAAAAAAGTCGAAGGAAGAGCAGGGTGGAGAGAGTTACCAAAGCAACGGAAAACCAGGCCACCCCCTGATAGCCAAGTAGACCGAGCAACCAATAGCCAAGAAAAGGAGCCAGGGCTCCCCGGAAACCAGTGAGTGCGACATGAGCCCCCATGTACCTTGCTTCCATCCCCGCGGGTGCAAGTTTGGTAACCCATAAACTCCAGGCAATTTTGGAGCCGCCCACGCCCACTCCTGCAAGGCCCGCCCCCAGAGAAACTCCCATCAATCCATCCGCATGGAAATAAACAAGGGTTGCGGCAATGAGGATGAGATTCAGCGTGATCCGGAAATAAAGAAACCGGACCCGGTCAAACAACTCTCCCCACAGGCGTGAGCTGATGATGCGGGCAATGGAAAAGATCACCACAGTGACCAAGGCAATCTGTTCGTTAGTTAGGTTTAGACCTCCAGTTCCACCAAGGTATTCAATTCGCAGAGGGAGGGTCATAATAATTCCCAGTCCCATGACCATCCAGGCAAGCAGCATGCTGGCAAATAACCGGTCTTCTTTGAGGGTGGCTAAGCTGTCCATTATCCCATAAGCCCGCTGGCCTTTTTCAATGGGTTGGGATGGGATTAAATACAGGGCGAGGGCAGAGCTCAGAGATACCAATGCCATGCTCAGAAAGATCCAGCTGGGCTCAGCAGACTGACGGTCTAGGTAATTCCCTGCTCCGTAGGACAGAATCATTCCAATGAAAGCGGAGATAATGAAATTCCAGGACAGTTTTTTTCCCCTTTCTTTGGGGCTGTAATTTCTCGAGTATACCTGAATCATAAACCCGGGTAGTTGGGAAAAACAGACCTGAGCCACAAACAGAGCCCACGCCAGTAGCCAGGGGTTTGTCATGTACGCAGCCAAAAATAAGCAACCCGCACAAATTAGCATCAACCCGGCACAGAAAGAACTTACGCAGAGTCTTGATGATGCGGCCATTCTCTGCATGAAAGGGACAAGAAGAAGGCCAGCTGATACGCCAGACGCAAGGATCGCTTTGATCAGGTCTGGTGCATCGAGGAAGCGGATGGCGATGAGAATGGCAAAGGTACCAAAGCCTACTTCGATAATTCCTCCGAGTGAACTATTGATCAGATCGAGACGGAAAGTTTGCGAAGATACTTTCTTTTTTTCGTTGGATGCAGGCACAGTTTTTAGATTCAAAAGGGCTGACCATGACCGAAAAAGATTCCAAGATCGATTGAATAAACCTTGTTAGAATGAAAAAGGTAAGGTTTGTTAATTTCTGCCTTTTAGAACCCAGTCACTTATGAATTCTTTCCTCTTAAGATCTAACAAACTTCTTTTTTTATTCCTGATCACTATTGGGATTTTTAAACAGGTGGATGCCGAGCCTGCCTATGAATGGACCACCGATCATATGCATGTGGGGGTGCGCTGGCAGCCATCTGC
>JAYPAW010000128.1:0-2668 GCA_038123915.1 Opitutales bacterium | reverse complement strand
GCCACCCCCACCACAATAGCAGTAAGCATTAAAACATGGGGAAGCGGATTGGTGTAATTGGGCACCAGGGAAGCATCCAACGCCTGAGGCTTAGCTAAGATGGGTTCTGTTGAGTTCGAGTCTGCGAGAGCAGGAGTTCCATGAGGATCATGCTCGGGCAAGTAAATCGGAATCGTGGCTCCTTCTTTCACTCCGATCGATACATAAAATAAGATAATCGCCGTCTGGAAAATCGACATGCCAATCAATTTTTTAATGAGGTTGTTTTTGGCAATCATCGCCCATAAACCAATCAGCAGGAGAACGACATATATGAAGTAATTAAGCCGCTCTACCAGCAATGCATTGAATATGGATCCTTCCTCTAACATACGAAATTATAACTAAAAATTATAAACCGTCCCGCATTCTCCCGTCGCTGGAGAGGCTGGCATAAAGAGCAAAAATAATCGCAGTGACAGTAAAACCAACCCCAACTTCTACTCCCAGCATAGCATGATATCTGGCCATTTCCTGGCTTACCGGAAGTACAGTGGCAAGATGGGCATAATCAAGAAACTCTCCCCCTAAAAACATACTCAGAAATCCAATCCCTGCGTAAATCACGATTCCGAGTGCGGCTACCATGAAACAACGATCGATGGGAAACCGGTGAAGTGCGGTCTTCAAGTTCCAGGCAAGGGCGACTAAAATGAAGCTCGCCCCCATCGCAACCCCCCCCTGAAACCCACCACCCGGGCTTACATGACCATGGGCAAGTACATACAGAGCAAAGATTTGAATCACAGGAACAATCAGGCGGACTGTGTTGGTAACAATCAAATCAGGTTCAAAACCAACCACAAACTCACGGTCACGCGTTCTTTGTTTGGGACCTCCCTTTAAGATGGAAAAAACGGCCAGACCGGCAATAAACACCACCACAGTTTCCAACATCGTGTCGAAGCCCCGATAATCGGCAAGCACCGCGGTTACCATATTGGGCACCTCTGTATCCACTCCCGTTTTCGCTATGAAATGGGAAGATACCGGTGAGGATGATGCGGGAGATTTCGGGTCTCCCCACCTCGGGAAATCTTGGGCTGCCCACGCTAAGAGCAAACCGATCAAGAGAACTAAAATTAAAGCCAGCCGTTTCACTAATCCTTCGCTTTTCTTTTGATATTAAAAATGGTGGCGATCAAAACGACGGTACTGGCACCCGCTCCCACCGTCGCTTCGGTAAAGGCAACATCGACGGCCCCCATTTCTGCCCATAACAGGCACATTAAAAAACTGTAGACCCCAAAGATAACGGCAGAAACAACCAAGTCCCGTACCCAAAGAGATAAAACGGCCACGACAACGAGAAGACTTAAGATCAGGGTATTTAAAATCTCCAGGCTCATATCTTATTTCGCGGAAGATTTGTTTGAGCCCCTGCGTAGCTTTTTTAAATCCTTTTCTCCCAGGGGCATTTCATCATCCTCAAATGCAGCACGCATCAGAGCATGAGAACTTGTGGGGGTGGTAAGGAAGATAAAGAGAACAATCCCTAAAATCTTAACTAGTAATAACCAACTGGTGATGGAAAAGTCCTCCATGATTACCAAGCCAAACCCGGTGAGCATCAGCATAGTGGATAGGGTGTCCCCCTTCCCTGCAGCATGCATACGGGTGTAAAAATCTGGAAACCTGACCATTCCCACGGCAGTGCCCAAAAAGAAAACAAGACCCAGAATGCCCATACCCATTCCAATCGAATGAACGAGAAACCACCCCGGACTATAGGCGGACTCTGAGGCTGGAACAGAAGCAAGAACCTCGATCATGCTTTCGCCCCCCTTCTCGGTCTTGGCTTGCGATCTTCCATCTCCTGTAAGGGTACGGTCCGGTTGAAGTATCTGGATACCACAATCGCCCCAACAAAATTGAGGAGTGCATATGCGATGGCAAAATCTACAAACATATCAACCCGGTCGAAAAGAGTCCCTATGATGACCAAAATTACAGCGGTCTTGGTCCCAATTACATTTACACCAAGGATGCGGTCAAACCCGGTCGGTCCCATCACGATCCTGTAAAGGATAGGAACCATTAGCACGAGCAGTGAAGCTCCCATAATAATCGCAAACCACTCCTTCACCGTTTTCTTTTCCTTCTTTTAAAAGCGTCTGGTTCAAATACCTCTGCCACTTTTCGCTCGATCGCACCTTCCAGTAAATCATCTTCCAAAAACTGGCTCATGGTATGAACATGAAAAACATCCCCACGAATGAGCATCGTTATGGTACCCGGAGTCAGGGTAATGGAATTTGCAAAAACAAACTTGGCAAAATCTGTTTTCAACTTGGTCTTAATCGTAACTACCCGGGGAGCAACTTCCTCGTAACCACCCCGGGTCATCGCCAACTTAAAAACATGTAAGTTTGCTTTAACAATTTCCACAGTCAACCAGGGTATGTACTGCAAAAATGCACCCGCTTCACGCATTCGATCCTCCCAGGATTTTTTGCGGTCATGAAAGAGTAAATCCTCTGAGATCCAAGTGACAAATAGACTACTCACCACCCCTAACCCCAAATGAAAAGCGTCAAACTTTCCGGAAAAAACAATCCAGTTTGCTAATAACAATATGAATATAACGATGGGGTACACAGCGATAAATACTCAGTTCAAACCCCTATAA
>JAYPAW010000127.1:0-2675 GCA_038123915.1 Opitutales bacterium | reverse complement strand
GAGAGACTGAAAAACAGTATGATCGAGGTGATCGACCGAAATGAGAGGCTTGGTTTGACAGAGCCCCCCGCCCCCGATCTTACCAACCGGTATTAATCCAATTCTTTACCCAGTAAACTTACCCATCTTTCTGAACTTCTCGTAACGATGTTCAGTAAAACTCCCGGGTGCCATTTTTTGGAGATCCTTTAATTCTGAAATCAGGGATGCCTTAATGGTTTGAGCGGTGGTATCCCAATCTCGATGAGCCCCACCGGCAGGTTCAGGTAAAATTTTATCGATAATGCCAAGCTTTAATAATTCGTTGGCATCAAGCTTAAGAGCCTCGGCTGCATTGGATGCAAATGCACGGTCTTTCCACAGGATTGCCGCACACCCCTCGGGAGAGATCACCGAATAGTAAGCGTTTTCCAAAATAAGCACGCGGTCGGCCACTGCCACACCCAGGGCACCACCAGAACCGCCCTCGCCTATCACCAAGGCAATAATGGGCACTTCAAAATCTGCCATTTCCCGGAGGTTTACCGCAATGGCTTCCGCCACATGCCTTTCCTCCGCACCGATCCCTGGGTAAGCCCCGGGAGTATCGATAATCGAAATAATGGGCAGGTCGAAACGGGCAGCCATCTTCATCAGACGGAGAGCCTTCCTGTACCCTTCCGGGTTGGGGCATCCAAAATTTCTTTTTAAATTTTCCTGGGTGTTTCGCCCTTTTTGTTGCGCGATCACCATAACTGGCATGCCATCGAGAGTCGCCGTACCCCCAATGAGGGCATGGTCATCCCGGAAGAGCCGATCTCCATGAAGTTCATGAAACTCCGAAAATATTCTTTTGATTAAATCTGGAGAATATGGGCGGTTGGGATGACGGGATAATTGAACCTTTTGCCAGGGGCTCAGATCTGAATAGACCTGCCTTTTGGTAAGTTCGATTTTCTTTTCGATTGCCCGGATCTCATCTGTAAAATCCAAATCGGAACTGGCAGAGGATTGCATAAGGTCATCCAGCTGTTTCTCCAAATCAAGGAGTGGCTTTTCGAAATCTAGACTCTGTTTATTCGTGGCAGACATTTTGAATAAAGATAGTTATTAGTCATTCTCCCCATCCTGAGCAAGTTCATCCTTCCACCCCAAAATGCGGGCCTTCGCAGATGCCTCCTCTGCCCCATCCTTATCCCCCTGGGCAACAAGGATTCGAGCCAGGCTAACGACCGAGGTTAAATCATCCTCGTTTATGCTCAGGGCTTTGCGGCAGGCTTCCTCGGCTCCGGGGAAATTTTTTTGGGCCAGACGAACTTCAGAAAGTGCACGCCAGGCGTCCAAATCCTGATCAAATGCTTCCAAATGATTCAATAAAAGATCTTCTGCTCTTTGTTCTTCCCCAAGGGTAAAATGTAAAACAGCTTGATCGACAATCTTGGATGAGGGAGATTCTTCGGACATAAAAAAGTAAGTGTCCTTACTTTGCACCCTTGTGAGGCGAAGTAAAGCACTTCACCTAAATTCTTGTATTTTATTGGATACAGAGACATTTAATAGGGTAGTCACACGACTCCATTCTTATATACCCCCATAAAACATATGCTTTTCCAAGACCCCGACTTCCAAAATTTACTCCTGTTACATAGCCGGGATAGGCGCTGTCAAAAACTGATCGAGGAACTGAAAGAGCTTCCCGAAGACCTCGCCCGACTGGATCGAAACATCGAAGTGGAAAAACAATCGGTCGAACTTGCTCTGGCGGAATGGAAATCTCTGGAATCCCAAAACAATACCCTCGAGAAAGAAATCCTTTCCATGAATGATCTGATTGCCAAGCAAAGGAACCGGCAACTGGAGGTCAAAAAAAATGAGGAATACCAAGCACTCGAAAATGAAATCGCTTCCTTGCAACAGAAAATTGAGGAACGCGAGAACCAGCAAATTGAAGTTTTATTAAAAATTGACGGTGCCCGGGAAACGGCTGAGCTCGCTCAGGGAAAGATTACCCAACGGGTAGCCGAAATGGAAGATCAGCGAAATAAAAGGGCGGCGATTGGAGAAGAGAGAAAGGTGGAGGTTGAGGAGTTAAAAAAAGAAATTGAAGAGACCAGAAAAGGTGTGGAACCATCTTTCCTGTCCACCTACGACCGGGTAACCAAAATTGTATCCCGCCCCCCTTACATGGCCCCCATCAACGATCAAAAATGCTCGGGTTGCCATCTTCGTGTGTCCAACGATGTGGTTTCATCTGTTTTAGTGGAAAATAAGATTACCCAGTGTGATCAGTGTGGGCGAATTGTGTATGTTGAAAGATGATCCAAAGCGGATGGAATCTTCCTTGCTTTGCCCCACTGCTTTGCCCAATTCATTTTTTTACTATCTGTATTTCCGAGAAGCGGTCATTCGCTTGCTAACCCTTGGGTTGGTGAGAGGAAAGTCCGGACATCAAAGGGCAGGATTCCCTGTGAAAGCGGGGGGGGCTTGTTTCAAGACAAGTTCACGGCCAGTGCCACAGAAAACAAACCGCCTCCTTTTTGGGGCAAGGGTGAAAAGGTGGGGTAAGAGCCCACCGCTATTCAAGCAATTGAATGGGCATGGTAAACCCAATCCGATGCAAGACGAAATAGGAAACCGGGTGGCCCGTCTATGGTTTCGGGTACGTCGCACCCTGCTTCGGCAGGGATTCAACCTTT
>JAYPAW010000126.1:0-2679 GCA_038123915.1 Opitutales bacterium | reverse complement strand
GAGGACCTTCGGCCAGGTTGCCACAGGTTTCGCAAGCACCCAGGTTCTGGGCGGCATCCTCGAGGCAGCTAACCAAAGCGGTACCAGCCTTCGGGTTTTCCACAAGTAAATGAAGGGCCACTTTTTCAGCCGAACGATAACCCAATCCAGGCAAGCGTTTCAGGGCTTGCACCAGGGCTTGGTACTGGGGAGTCAAAGAAGGTTGGAGGTTTAAAAGAAGCCGGGCATTTGTAGGCCATTGGTGAGACTGCCCATGGCATCATCACTTTTCTTTTTGGCCTGCTCCGCGGCATCCTTCACTGTCTGAAGGATAGCTTCAGAAACAAACTCAGGATCTTCCTTGAGAAATTCTGCATCCAGCTGCAGATCCTGAAATTCTCCCTGACCACTGATTTTAATGGTCACCGCTCCTCCGCCTCCACTGACTTCAAAGACTTCCTCGGAGAGCTTGGCCTGTGCCTCCTCCATCAGCTTTTGCATTTTCTGAGCTTGTTTTAAAAGTTTTCCTACACCTGGCATGGTTCGAATAAAAGGCTTAGCCGATCTTACTGGCAAGAAAATCTTCGTAGCCAGATTGAAAATCAGGAAACTTTGGTTTCCATCCCAAAACCTGCGAAATTTTGGAGGGATCGACCCGGCGATGCCCCCCACGGGTATCGCCCACTCCTGTAAAAACTGGCTCAGGCACCTTCAGCCTCTGAGCCACCCATCGGGCAATCTCTCCACGGGTGGCATGCTGGCCATCACTGGCATTGAAAATTCCGCCAGTAACAGCAGAGGCTCTCTGGAGGAAGGCAAGGATGGAGGAAACTGCATCATCGCGGTGTAAAAGATTTAAAATACGGTCGGGGCTTCCGGTCATGGGCTCTCCTCTTTCAATTTTATCAACCAGTAAATGCCTGCCCGGACCATAAAGACCGGAAAATCGGATGACCCCCTTACAGGCTGCAAATGGGCCAGAGTCCTCGAGACAAAGCTTTTCTGCGGAGAGTAAGATTTGTCCACGGGCAGAAGCTCCGGAGGTATCCGATTCCTCATCGACCAAGCTTCCATCGGTTTGGGGATAAACCGAACTGCTGCTGGTAAATACCAGCGAGCGAACTGGATCCGCCCTTTGTTTGATCCATTGAATGATCGATTGCATACCTTGCAGGTAAGACTCTTGGTAACCCTCCACCGTGGGCGAGGATGCACCCACACAATTAACCACATGATCCACCCCCTTTGGAATTTTGGACCACCAGTGGTTATCCTGCAAATTCCCCAGAACGGTATGGGCTCCTGCCTCTTCTGCTTTTCGGGCACTTTCTGGGTTACGGGTAAGAGCTGTGACCGACCACCCCAAATCCACGCATTCTTTAGCCAGAGCCAGGCCAATATAGCCACATCCAAAAATTACCAGTGATTCATTCAATGTCTCTGTATCCAATGGGGAGACTCAGGAATGTCAAGCCATGTACAGGTAAGAACAAAGGGGGGTTACTCCTTGTCAAAAGGATCGATCCTTGGCACATCTTATCAGCATGCACATTTTGTTTGTATGTTGGGGAAATATTTGCCGCTCACCGGCGGCTGAATGCACATTTCGTAAAGTCATTGAGCAGCGGGGACTGTCCAAAAAATACACCTGCGATTCTGCCGGCACGATTGGATCTCACCAGGGAAATCCGCCTGATTCCAGAATGCGGCAGGCAGCCCAGGGCCGGGGATTGACTATTTCCGGTGCGGCCCGAATGATCAGGGATCAGGACTACTCCGAGGCAGACCTGATTGTGACGATGGATGATTTTAACTTTTCAGAAGTCCATAAACTGATGCCCGATCCGTCGTTTAAAAATAAGGTACGCCCCTTTTGCGACTTTGTTAGTTCATCCGACCGCGAAGTGCCCGACCCTTATTACGGTGGACCATCTGGTTTTGAGAAAGTTCTCGATTTACTCGATGATGGGTGCGACCGCTTACTCGATCATCTCGAAAAAGAATCCGCCTAAGTTTCCGTCCCGGCTCGATGAGCGAAATTGACCGTGCCATTTCTGAATCTACGGGCATAGATTTTTGTACCCGTACTGAAGCGGGCATCGGTGGGGGTTGCATCAATCAGGCATCCAAGCTGAGCGGGGTGGATGGGCGTGAATTTTTTGTTAAAAAGAACCAACTCTCTTTTCTGCCCTTCTTTCAGGCAGAGGCACGGGCACTCTGGGAAATGCAGAATACACGCACCATCCGAGTACCCACGGTGATCGCACACGGAACGACCCAGGCCCAGGCCTACCTTGTACTCGAATACATCGAGGAGGGATCAGCCGGGTCAAATGGACAAGCTACCTTGGGTACCCTCCTCGCCAAAATGCATCGCGTTATGCAACCGCATTTTGGATGGAGTATGGATAACTGCATCGGGGCAACCCCCCAGCCCAATCCAAGATCGGAAAATTGGCCCGCCTTCTACCGGGATCACCGACTTGCTCATCAATTCGATCTCGCCGCAAATAAAGGCAGAAAATTTGAGGGTGCCCAAAAATTACTCGAATCTATCGATTCCTTTTTTACAACCTACACCCCCCACCCCAGCCTGCTCCATGGAGATCTATGGGGAGGAAACGCTGGGTATGACCGCGATGGCACCCCCTTTCTTTTTGATCCGGCGTCCTATTATGGAGACCGAGAAGCAGACCTCGC
>JAYPAW010000125.1:0-2687 GCA_038123915.1 Opitutales bacterium | reverse complement strand
TCCACTGGTGTTGGCAGCAGTAAGTACTGGAGAGAATGGAACAAAAACTTCCAACAAGTTGTGGTAAAAGCTCAGGCATCCGATGGTCACTGGCCTCATGGTGCCCACTTTCACGGCGACACCGATCTTTATCGAACAACCATGGCTATCTTAATGCTAGAGGTTTATTACCGATATGCACCTATGACTAAAGTCTAGAGGTTCTATTTTCCCATCAATTATCACAAACCCTATATATTCACGCCATGAGACATTTATTTTTCCTCTTCTTTTTCAGTACTCTATCTTCTGTGTTAATACACGCAGAGGACGATGCCCGGGAAATTGTCATCACTGGAAATGATGCCATGCAGTTTGATTTAAAAAAGATGGAGGCAACCTCGGGCGAAAAATTAAAGGTTACCTTTAAGAATATCGGCTCCATACCAAAAATAGCTATGGGCCATAACTGGGTACTATTAAAAAAAGATACCGATGCCCTCGCCTTCGGGCAGAAAGTGTTGGCATCCGGTGGCAGTGCAACCAATGCCCTACCTAAATCTCTACTCGGTGAAGTCATCGCACATACAGATGTTCTTGGTCCGGGTGAATCAGAGTCAGTAAGCTTTCAGGCACCCAGTGAGCCAGGTGATTATGAATATGTATGCACATTTCCTGGGCATTTCGCGATGATGCGTGGGGTTTTACTCGTAAAATAGTCTGTCCCTTCCCCCTTAGGTCACTTTCCAAGTAGAATTCACGCCTGTGTCTGAGCCTTTTAAAGAAGCCAATATCTTAGAGAAAGCACACGCCCAAGGGGGTATCAAAAAAGTATTAATTTTCAGCAGAATTAGTGGCCCAGGTATTTGGCTAACTCTTGCTGCTTTAAGTGCCGGTTCACTGATTGGCTCTCTTGGACTTGGGCAATGGTTGGGCACTGAAGCTCTTTGGGTGCAGGCTTCTGCAATGCTTCTAGGGATATTTTCCCTTTGGGCCGTCAGCCAGATCTCACTCAACACTCAACAAAGTTTATTTTCCTTGATGAAAAATGAGTGGAACCCCTCTTTGGCTTGGTGGTTTGCAGGATCCGCACTGGTGACCAACTTTGCCTGGTGTATGCCCCAATTTCGTTTTGGTGCTGAGATTACTGGCTCTGTATTATTCCCCGCCCTGGATAATAAGGGAGGTAAAATAGGGGTCGCTTTTGTGATGCTCTGTCTGTCCATTTTTCTTTCTTTCTGGTACGAGCGTTCTGGTCTTCATTCCAAATTATTTCAATGGATATTACGACTGATTCTGCTCTCTTTACTTATTTGTCTGGGAGCGTCTGTCTGCTTACTCATACCAGGCTCCAATCTCTCTCTTTCGAATATTTTCTCCGGTTTTTTACCCGATTTAAATCATCTCACTACGATATCGCCAAGATTTGAGGCTCTCCTCGCCCAAACCGGTGAGTTTCGTTCCTTTTGGGAAGAAAATTTAATTAGCCGACAAAAAGAACTCATTCTTATCACTTTTTCATCCACCTTGGGCGTAAATCTTTTATTTTCACTTCCCTTATTGCTTTTGGGAAGGGGTTGGAGAAGAAGACATAACCAATTCGCGAAATTCAATTTATTTTTTGGGTTATTTATACCCTTTGTTCTTTGTTCCTCCTGCCTCACGGTTTTATCGGCAATCGCTCACCAAAAAATGATTGATTCCTTGAGCGAGGAAGCCGGTAGCAAAATTGTATATTCAGCTTCAGAATCCGAAACAATCTCCACCTTATTGAGAGAGCGAATCATATTTGAGATGGGGAATGAGCAGTTTGAAATGCTTCCCCCATTCCAACAGGACGAAAAAATCGAGTCCCTTTCTAAACCGAATTACATTCTGGCACACCTGGTTTCTCAATCTAATGCCAAAAAATGGATCCATTACTTAAGTGATGCAGGGAAAGAACCCGTTCAATATCTTTTAGGCATTGTGGTTCTCCTTATTTCATTCTCTACGATCGTTATTTTGATGGTATTAAACGGACATTTGATTTGTGAAATTCTAGGAAAACCTCACAAGGGTGCACCGTTTCAGACAGGTTCTCTTCTTCTGGCTGTAAGTTCTGTAGGCCCATTTGTTTGGTCTGACCAAGATGGGTGGGTTGCAGACCCCTCCTATTTTTTGAGTTTAGTAATTCTACCTTACCTTCTTCTATCTTTCCTGTTTATGCTGAATAATAAAGAATTGCTTGGGCGCCAATGTCCTCAGGGAATCAAAGGATTTACTCTCAATCTCGGTGTGTGCTTATCTTTCCTGCTCCTCGGAAGTAGTTCTTTCTACTTGGTATGGAACCACTTTTGGGGCAGCTTTCCCGTTGGACAAGCTCTAGTAGTCTTAATCGGGCTTATCATATTGATTGGCTATTTTTCTCTTAAAAATAAGAAACTGTCCCAAAGGTTAAAAGGATTAGAGGCAAGGTTGGACAGAGTGGATCAACTTTCGAGTAAGTAAATATCCAGTTTCATACCTTCACTTTGGAGCATTCTCCAAGGGAATCCATTTTCTTACCTCACCTTTAGGCCCAATTTTTGAATAAAGAACCCAAGCTTCCCCTGTGGTAGTATCTACCTTGATCAGCCTCTTATACAAAAAGGGTTTTGCATCCTGCGAATAATATTCACCACTAACAATTTGATATTTCCCGTTTTGATTTCCTCCTCCGCTAAAAC
>JAYPAW010000124.1:0-2777 GCA_038123915.1 Opitutales bacterium | reverse complement strand
AGTGGCCTTTTAAGCCATTGGTTCCGGGTTCGAGTCCCGGCCGGCCTACCAAGCGACTTGTTTCGCACCCCAAGCATTCTCAACCACTCGTGTCAAACTTTGAGGCAAGCACACGAATCGATTGCCAATCTAGTTTACCGGTTCCGAGCGTAGGTATCTTTTGTACGACTGCAAATACCCTAGGAATCCAAAGGTTAGGGATCCCTTTATCCCTGAGTTTTAGCTTAAGATCTTTTGAATTTATATCAAAAGTACTCATCACAATGAGTCTTTCGCCTTTTTGCTCATCCTGGACCGCACAAACAACCAAGTTTGGCTGTTCCTCAGTGGGTTGATTGAGCACGGCCAATATTTCTTCCTCCACTTTAGCGTGCGGAACCATTTCACCCCCAATTTTTGAAAACCTGGACGCCCTACCCTCAATCCACAGAAAACCATCCTCATCCAATCTGCCGATGTCTCCAGTTCGGAACCAACCGTCTGAACCTAGAACTTCTTTCGATAATACTTCGTCTTCCCAATAACCACTGAATATATTTGGCCCTCTAAAACAGAGCACCCCACCCTCCTGTCGATTGGTTTCATTCCCACTGTCAGGATCGATGGTTTTACATTCTATTCCCTGCAGCAATCGTCCGACAGAACCCTCTCTTTTCTGATGACCAGGTAAATTAAAAGAAATAGCCGGTGAAGTCTCAGTCAGACCGTACCCTTCTAGGTATTCGCATGCCGCCTTATTCTCCCATTGAACGCTGAATCCTGGGGGGCTTTTTTCAGCCCCACTGACAACATATTTCACGCTCAATAAATCTTCTTCTTTCGCTAAATTTAAATAACCCCGTAAAAAGGTCGGGGTACCCAAAATGATTTCAACCTTTTGTTCCCGTATAGCTTTCAAACTTAATTTACTATCCAAGGGGCTCGGGGTGCAAATAAGTGCCATACCGCGTAAGGTTGAAAAAATCATTCCTACACATAGCCCAAAACTATGGAAAAAAGGCAAATTGAGGAGAACCTTGGTATCTTCCTCAAATAATTGTAGGGAAAACATTTGTTCGCAATTAGCGAGGATATTGCAGTGGCTTAAAGGGACTCCTTTAGGTTTACCCGAACTTCCACTGGTAAAAAGCAATACAGCCGTTTTGCTTCCTCCAATTCTTGGAATATCAAACCTGGAGTGCACCCATTTAGGTAAAATAAGAACCATCATGTAAGTGAACAAAATTAAGACTCTTTTGTTGATGAAATCCTTGAGGATTTGATCAACCAGGATGCATTCTTTTGGCCAGGGAAATTCAGGGAATCTTTGAATGATTGGTGTCGCCGTGATCACCACTTTTAAACTCGTTCTTTGAATAATTTCCTTGTTTATCTGATTTCCCAATGTGAAGTTTAGATGAACGGGTATACGGTCACTCAGAAAGAGAGCCAGGTTAGATAAAATCCCGCCCAAACCAGCCGGAAGAACAACCCCAACCCGCTTTTCTGGTCCAAGCCTTCGTTTCAGGAAAGAGCTAAAGAGTAAGGAAAGTGTTAGAGTCATACCACGACTCAATTTTTTGGGGAGAGGAAGCCCATAATCACAAATAAATTCCTTAAAGGGAGCATTCCTTAAGGAATCAAAAAGTTTACTAGCCAGATGACTATTCAGTGAAGAAGACACATTGAAACCCTAGGGTAAATGAATGAGCATTGCCAACCTCTATAGAAAAGAGTTCGGAGTCGGGTTCGTACTTTCCAAGAGCTTGTTAACTATCCCTTGCACCCTTGTGCGTGAAGTACTATTTATAACAATGCACCAGTTATATAAATATGGGTAATAATAATATTTTGATCTACGACACCACGCTGAGGGATGGTTCTCAGGCGGAAGGAGTATCGTTTACGGTGGCATCCAAGCTACGGGTAGCCCAAAAGCTTGATCAGTTTGGAGTCGATTATATTGAGGGAGGATGGCCCGGGAGCAATCCCCGCGATATGGCCTTTTTTGAACAAGCGGTTGATTTAAAACTTTCCCATGCAAAGATAGCCGCATTTGGTTCGACCCGCCGAGCCAACACACTGGTGGAAGAAGATGCTCAGGTTAAATTGCTCCTCGATGCGAATACTCCTGTCGTAACCATTTTTGGAAAATCGTGGCTCTTGCATGTGACAGATGTGCTCAGGACTACCCCGGAGGAAAATCTTCAAATGATCGAAGATACCGTTCGTTATCTCAAAGAAATGGGTAAAGAAGTGGTCTATGATGCTGAACACTTTTTTGACGGATTTGAGGATAACTCAGAATATGCCCTATCCTCCTTGGAGGCAGCGGCTCGTGGAGGGGCAGACTTCTTAACTCTTTGTGAAACGAATGGGGGGAAATTAGTTACGCCGTTCCACTCGGCCACTAAAACAGTGGTGGAACGCTTTCCTGAATCCAAAATCGGAGTTCATTGCCATAACGATGCCGGGGTGGGTGTTGCCGTAAGCCTGACAGGGGTGGAAGCTGGTGCGGTAATGATTCAAGGCACCATGAATGGCTATGGGGAAAGAAACGGAAATGCCAACCTGACCACAATTATTCCAAACCTAGAATTAAAAATGGAGAGGAAAACAAATTGTGGAATAAATCTTTCGAAACTCAGAGACCTCTCTTTGTTTATTGACGACTCCACGAACCTCAGGCCAGACATTCGTGCCCCTTATGTTGGAGCAGCTTCCTTTGCTCACAAGGGTGGCGTCCATGCGGATGCCGCATCCAAGTCCACCCGCAGCTACGAGCATATTGATCCGGC
>JAYPAW010000123.1:0-2875 GCA_038123915.1 Opitutales bacterium | reverse complement strand
GTAACATAGTCTTCGCCTGAACAAATGAGGTGGAGGGAGGCTTCTTCGCCTTCCAGAAATTCCTCAATCACAACTTGGCTACCGCTTGCCCCAAAGCTGTTACCACTGAGCATTTCCCTAATCTCTACTTCAGCCTCTTCATGGCTTGAGCAGATAATCACTCCTTTTCCGGCTGCCAGACCGCTTGCTTTGACCACAACTGGTAAACTGCATTGGTGTAAATATTCGATTGCCGGGGCAATCTCAGTAAAGTTTCCATACCCTGCGGTGGGGATATTGTGCCTGGCCAGAAAGTCTTTGGTGAAAGCTTTACTGCCTTCCAATCGGGCACATTGGGCATCCGGCCCGTAGGCGAGAATCCCATTTTGGCTCAAATCATCAACCACTCCGTTACAGAGAGGAACTTCAGGCCCAACCACAACCAGATCGATGTTTTCAGCCTTCGCAATTTCAACGATTTTGGAATTATCTTCCACAGAAAGGTCCAAAGTTCTGAATTCCTTTTGGATTCCTCCATTGCCAGGGGCGACCAGAACCTCGTCAACGAGAGGACTTGCAGAGCAAATTTTTGCAAGTGTATGTTCACGTCCGCCGCTTCCAAGAACGAGAATTCTAAGATTTTTTTCATTCATTTGATTATGGTTTTCTTGAATCAGGCAGAGACGTCGAGGTAATTTATCTTTGCCATTCGTGAAACTGGTCTATTTTGAAAGGAATAGATGCGGGTTTTTTTTATTGGGATTTGTGGAACGGCTATGGGTAATGCTGCGGTCTTACTTCGAAATATGGGGCACGAAGTAGCCGGTTCAGATGCTGGGGTCTACCCGCCTATGTCGGATGTCTTGTCGGGCGAGGGGATTGAGCTATTTGAAGGGTTTGCAGAGGATGAAATGCTAAATTGGAACCCGGACCGGGTGGTTGTCGGGAATGCGGTTTCGAGGGGGAATCCCCAAGTTGAATACCTTTTAGAGACTCGTTGCATACCTTTTGTGTCCTTGCCCGAATTAATTGGTGAGGACTTGATTGGGAACCGCCCATCTGTGGTGGTCGCAGGGACCCACGGGAAAACCACCACCACATCCTTAACCGCTTACACCCTTAGTCAAAGTGGGCAAGAACCGGGTTATCTTATCGGTGGAGTTCCCCTGGATTTACCTGGGGGAAATCAACTGGGGAATATATCAGCCCCTTTTGTGATTGAGGGCGATGAGTATGATTCTGCATTTTTTGATAAACGGAGTAAGTTTATTCATTATCGTCCAAGGGTTTTGATTTTAAATAATTTGGAGTTTGATCACGGAGATATTTTTCGGGATCTACCTGATATTTCCCGAAGTTTTTCCCACCTTTTACGGATCGTGCCTGCCAATGGGTTCATTTTGAGAAATGGGGATGACCCCAATCTTCTCGCCTTACCGCAGGCTGGCTGGACCAATCTACTTTCTGTCGGCACAGGGGCAGGCAATGATCTGACCATTCAAGACTTCGAGGAAGATGCCTCAGGCAGCCGTTTTAATCTTTTTTGGCGGGGAGAAAAAGTTACGCAGATCTCCTGGCAAATGCCTGGATTGTTTAATGCGAGAAATTTATCTATGGCCATTCTTGCTTCCGCTCTTATTCAGCAAAATAGAGATAAGAGGGAGCTTTCTGTTGATTTATTCAATGCTGTAGTTTCAGTTGATTTTTCGAAATGCCGGGGAGTCAAACGAAGGCAGGAAGTTTTATTGGATAACCCAATGATAACCATTCTTTCTGATTTTGCTCATCACCCAACTGCCATCCAGGGTGCACTGGTATCGCTTAAGGCTCGCTATCCTGACCGCAGAATCATTGCCTGTTTTGAGCCTAGAAGTAATACGGCGGTGACCAATGTTTTTCAGGATCAATTTGCCGATGCTCTGTCCCTGGCAGACGAGGCATTGATTGGCGAGATTCATCGGGCTGAAAGGATTCCCATGGATAAAAGAATCAATCCGGCAGAAATGGTAGATTTCATTTCTCAGAAATCAGGTGTTGCAGATTCTTTCCCATCGAACCGGGAGTTGGGTCAAAATCTGTTCCAAAGATTATCCCAAAATCAGCTCACGGATACACTGGTGGTATTCTTTTCTAATGGTTCGTTTGACGGAGTTATTCAGGATTTCGTGAAACAGGCAAAATCATCCCTACATCTTTCCTGATGAATGTCTGGTCGATTTTGGGAACTTTATTGTACTCAGCAATTGGCTTGGGCTACTTCAGGTATGCAACGAAGACTGCATCCTTTGTTTGCCTGATATGCTCCCTCTTGCTGTTTTCTTATCCCTATTTTTGTGAGCGAACTTGGCAGGTTTTCCTATTTGGTTCCCTGATTTCGATTTTTCCGCCGATCCATTTTTACTGGAGAGGGCGTTAGGTCTCTCATCTCCTTAATCCATCTGCGGTGTGGGCCCGAAAGCGTAGTGGAATTTATCTCCGACCAGGGGACCCAGTTGTATTCATCGGGCAAAATCGAGGCAGATAAATTGTGGTTCTTAAGGAAAATAATTTTCTCCTCGTAGTCGGTGATGCCGATCGTTCGTTTACGAAGCCCGAGAATAACCTGATCTTCGTGAATCGAAGCATCTTTTGCCGGGAGTCTGGAAGGTAGTTCGTAAATGCCCGCCAATCGCCCTGATGGTGAGGTGTAGAGGAGAAGTTTGCCGTTCTCTTCGACCCAAAACCGATCGATTTTTTGCTTTTTCTTTTCTTTAGGAAGGATTTTGGGGTAATCGGTACAATCTCCCTCTTTCCCAGATTTACAAAGGCTGAGGACGGGGCAAATTGTACACAGAGGGGATTGCCGGTGGCAGATCGTGGCACCGAGTTCCATCATCGCTTGGTTAAAGTCACCAGG
>JAYPAW010000122.1:0-2913 GCA_038123915.1 Opitutales bacterium | reverse complement strand
ACGCGTGAGATACAAATCATGAAAATCACGATTTGAACAAGCAGGAACACCCCTGCCACGATCGCGGTGACGATAGTTAGATTTTGATCCGCCATAGATTCCTCATTGGCGTAGGCGAGCAGATTCGCAAGCGCAAAATCAAACCCGGCTACGGACACCTGCCCCCTTGGAGTCTGCAAAAGAGTCGGCTCAAGGGCCAGTACACCAAGCAGTGCAAACAGGGTGGCCGCCGAAAACCTTCGAATCCAGCGCAAAGCGAAATGGCTTTGCGACCTTTGGAAACTTGGAATAGGCAGTGTTTTTGAAATAAATAAGAGCAAACAAAAGAAGGCAGAGATCAAGAGAAGTATTTTGAGGGATATGGCAATATCCCGGTTTGTATGAGCAATCGTGGTGAGCAACCCACCCCCCAGGAATGGGAAAACTGGTTTAGATAGATTGACCACCAAACCATCCTGATGCACCGGCTTGTTTCGCTCCAGCAAGTGATCCAGTGATCCCTTCCCATAGCTCATCGCCAATTTCAGATCTTCCAATGCCTGCTCCACCGCATCGGCATCTCCGTCTTTCTGGTAGACTGGGTAATTGCTTACAAACCTCAAAATACCAGAGGGATTGCCGGACAACAGAGCAGCTGAATAAATGATTTGTAATTTATAATCAAACTGGGACTGGATGACTTTCTTGTCTTCCATCATTTTGAGTAGTTTTTCCCGAGTCTCCTCACGCTGATCCATTGGCAAGAAGCCGACTTCCCGGTTCGCTTCTTTGATCTTCCCAATCGCCGAGGAAAGAGGGCGATTAAGCATACGAATCAAAGCAGCCAGATCGAATACACCCTGTAAATTTGGGCAACTTTGAGTAAGCTCAGCCATTTGGATTAAGTTCATTTTCCGGGCAAGCTGATGGGCAGACCAGTAAAAGGAACGTATTCTTTCTTTGGAGGCATGATCTCCTTCCAAGGCCTTTTGTGAGAGGCGACCAATCTCAAACGCAGTATCCGCGGAGTAATAATCTTTTTCAATGGACATGGCTGTACCCACCATCATGGGAACCAAAATTGGGTAAGGTAACCAACGGCCATGACTTTCCATTTTTCCTTCTGCGTTGATTATACCCCCAATGATCACCGCATACCCACCATCATTTGTCCGACCCAGCTTCAACATCACAGACCGGTCAGCAAGGTCAGCAAAATCTAAGCCAGCGGGGAGACTAAAGTTGCTGTCCACTTTGGAAATGCTGGTTTCTGTGCCTTCTTTTCTGACATCAAACCATTCTGCACCACCGGAAAATTCAGACAGACCCACTCTGGCCTCCGCCAGACAAAGATCACGCACCTGTGCTTCAGTCACATTGCCGTCAAAAGCTTCCGGGCCACGTAAGCCCACAGACAGAAGAACCTTTCGACCCGAAAAGTATGGATAATCGGTAAGCTTAGCCACCTTGACCCCGGGGAAGGCAAAAACCAATGGTTCGTTCATCAGTTTGGTCCAGAAAAAACCTGGCCTGCCGTCTACGGGAATGGATCGCAATAATGCCTGCACATTGTCATTGGAACTTTGGTCCCGTAAGCGGTCCCACAAATCTCCACGCGAGGTTGCTCGGTTATACACAAAGAAAGCCTCAAACCTACCACGGCCCAGGTTATATTTATCCAGGCCCCCAAAATACTCATTAAAAGTAAGCATATCGAATATACTTCCACCGCCAGAAATCGATAATTCTGGGTGAGCCGATTTTTTGGCCTCAATCACTTCAGCAAATTCCTCCCGCTTGTGAACCGATGCCAAGGGCAGAAGCATTTCCGCAGGACCCACATTATTTTGGCGGAGTTGCCGCAACATTTCCTCATCCACGGTTTTGGTGCCATCGCCAATATCAGCCAGTGCACGCTCGGAAACTGTGGAAAAATAAACAGGGAATCCCAACCCAAGGATACCAAGAACCACTGCCAAGGGTAGGAAATAAATGCCGCCAATTCTAAACTTATTATCCATCAGTAATAAGACCCCTTTTATTTCGCATTCATTGATTCAATGCAATTGCAATTTAAGATTTGTCCCCTTTAGTCGATTAAAAGAAGACAATATGAGCTTAAAATTAAGATATTTTGGAGACCCAGTGCTCCGTCAACCGGGTAAAAAAATTGAGAAGTTTGATGACCAACTCGTGGATCTTTCCAATAAGATGCTGGAGATCATGAGGGAGTCTGAAGGGATTGGCCTCGCCGCCCAACAGATTGGTCTCGCCGAGCAGTTCTGCGTGATGGATGTACCAGAACACCCCGACTACCCCATGCTGTGTATCTTGGACGGCAAAGCTTTGTCCCCTTCCCTACTTATGCCTATGTCACTGGCAAATCCAGTTGTCACCCCTTTGCCCAGCGATGAATTTTACTACGAGGAGGGCTGCCTTTCCTTTCCGGGCATTAATGCGGATGTGGCCAGACCCGAGCGAATTTCAGTTACTTATCAGGATTTAGATGGAGTCGATCACACCTTGGAATGCGACGGTTTGCTGGCCCGTTGCATCCAGCACGAAGTCGATCACCTGAATGGGGTTCTTTTTATCGACCGAATGGAAAAAGAAACCTATGCGGAAATCAAGCAGGAGGTTCAGTCTTTAAAAAAGGAAACCAAAGCAACTCTTCAAAAACTGAAAAAAAATTAGATTTACCCGCATGATTCGAAAAACCGAGCAGGGCCAGGTGGTATCAGATGTTATTAAAAAAGCTGGACGGCCGCTTACCCCTCTCGAAGTGCACCAGCTTGCCTCCCAGAAAATCCCCAGACTCGGGATTGCCACCACCTACCGCCATCTTCGCAAACTTACCGAGGACCAACAAGTGGTAGGCGTGGATTACCCGGGACAACCCCCTCGCTACGAATGGGCCGATGGTAAGGATAAAGT
>JAYPAW010000121.1:0-2968 GCA_038123915.1 Opitutales bacterium | reverse complement strand
GCAGCACCGAAAAGATGGTCTCTTACTGCCAAAACCATTCCTCCGATACCTTTATCATTCTGACCGAGTCTGGTATGATGCACCGGCTGACCCGAGAATTACCAGACAAACAGTTTGTGGCTGGTCCCACTGGACATTGTGCCTGCAATGACTGCCGTTACATGAAAATGAACACCCTGCCCAAGCTGCTAGACTGCCTCAAGACTGGGAGTCCTGAAATTTCTTTGGATGACGAATTGATCGAACGATCCAGGCTTCCAATCGAGAGAATGCTTGAGTGGAGCTTGTAGCTCTACATTCAAAATTTCTATGCAAGCACCTCAATTTGATTGGGGAAGAACGACTCTCCCAAAGCCGCCCAATGGCTTTGAATGGACTGCAGATACGACGAATTGACAATCGCCCCAACTGGAGCCAGCAATTTTCCGTCTGAAAGAACAAGCTCTTCCAATAGACGCATTCCTGGCTTTAATTCATTGGGTGAAATATGGCTGGGCTCCAAAAAACTTCCCCCAAGCTCCCGGGTATTGGCCAAAGCATCTATACTTCCTGGAACAAAAGAGGATTCCATAGAGCGAATTTTTTCAAAAACTTCCCCTTTGTTACAGCCTTTGGATTCCCAGAGATCATAAACCTGGGCTAAATGAATGATAGAAGCGATCATCCGCTCCTCTGAATATTCATCATTACATTCCTTATAACCCGAACCGATCAACTCAATAATTTTGCGGATTTTACCTAAGCGGGGAATATCTTTGATCAGGTTGCTGACAAAATCAGGAAAACCAGAAACCACATCCTCCATTTCTGGGCTCAGATCTTCTCCATTGTACACCTTTCGCTGGGCGTCATCCGGAAGGGTCAAATATCCCAGATAGCAAAAATCGCATGCAACTTCCAAACGCCATTCATGAGAGACTCTGATTTCCCTGGCAATATCCTTAGCTAAAACTTTCACCCGTTGAGCTCTCCCAAAAAACATAGGATTCGCAGCTGAAAGAAGAGAGGTTATCGCGGCAATCGCCCCATTGAGGGTTTTTTCCAAAAGTTCTTTTTCGGCAGATAACAACTGATACTGGCGAAGGGCTTGTTCGATATTCTTATCCAATAGTTCTGGGGAACAGGGTTTTCCAAGAAGACGGAAAATTTCACCCCGTCGAACCACTTCACAAAGATCATCAAAATTTGCCTGACCGGTGAGAAGCATGGTGACCACTTCCTTATCCTGCTCCCTAACTTTTTCTAAGAAATCTGCCCCATTCATTCGAGGCATCGCGAAATCAGATACGATAACCTGGATCGGTCCTTCTTCTTCAAGGATACGCAATCCCTCGCTTCCAGAATCTGCAGTAAACACTTCGTATTTTCGACCGAGGTTAAGTTTAAATCCCTTGAGGATCGAAACTTCATCATCAACGAATAGAACTTTGGGCTTAGTAGTATCCATTATTCAGGCTATTAGATACTGGAAATTAAAATTGTCAAATTTCCAAATAGTGGGTGGTTCAAAACGAGTTACTGGTTAATCGATCCATTTGAGGTTACGAAATTCGGGAGGTGCCCCCTCCCAATTGCCACCAACCTGGACGGGCTTTGTTTTACTCCCTGGGTTGATGCCCAGTTTGTCTGAATGATCGAGACGCAATTCCCTAACCATCGACCATTTCTGAAGACTGGCACCATCCGAGTTTTTAAAGATCTCCCTGGGCAGATTAAATCGCTGCCAAAGGTTATTCCCCACCAAATTAATCTCGGTTCCATAGCCATCCAACCAAACAATCAATGGATTGGGTTGAGTGCTCTTCACCTCCAGGCTCAGTCTGCTCGCTGGGGTTTTGGCAGACCACTTGGGTTCATACAGTTTATTTGTGCGAATACCCCATTTTTGCGGGTTATAAGTAAACCAATCCTTCCGCCAGGATCCTCGAAAATTCTCAATCGTAGAATCTTTTTGGGAATCATAAAGAACGCCAATTTTTTCTAAATCCGCACTCGAAGCCGTTTGCAAGAGTGAAGATAAAGTAAAATGGTCCGTTTTGTAGGTGCCGTAATAATACCCAGCCCCCTCAATAGCTTTCTCCAATCGGTATCGCACATTGGCGTATACCCAAAGAGGTCGTTCTATCGAAAAAATTGGGATTTCTGCAATCCATTGGTTTTGCTTCACATCTAAGCTGGGTTGGACAAACTTCCAAAAGCGATGCTTGGTATTGTTGGAGTTATCCTTCGCTCCTTTTTCTTGCATCACCCCTTGCTGGGTAAAATAGATAGCAACACTTTCAATTTCTTTGCCTGGATCAACGGTCACGGAAAGTACAGGCAAACTCCCTTCTTTAAGGGATAAGTGAGCCTCCGGAGTGCGAGGCATTTCAAAAGCATTGCTCAAGTGCTGGTCAAACCAAAGCTGTGTCCCCACCTCAAACTCTGCGGTGTCCTGATGGTTGTGGTGAGGCGAACTTGAGATTCGCCAATGCTTGGACTGAATTTCTCCAATTGCGGATTCCAGGTCATTGATCCTTCCATGAAAATCATTGGACGGGCTAAGAAACATGGTTGGAGCAGTTATTTTCTCCAAGCTCGGTGGGTCGCTCACGGTAGCCAGATGCATATCATCTTCTGAGTACCTGTCACTAATGCCACCGCATGAAGGGACAGCGGCTTTGACTCTTTGGTCTGCCCCACTAATCAGAACCGTTAGCTTGCCACCCATGGAATGACCATAAACCCCCAGCTTATCGGGATCTACTTCCGGTTGTCTTTCCAAAAATGTTAGGCCTCTTCGCCCAGCCAATGCGATCAAAAACCAGGAATTGTTGCGGGGAGATTTTACAGGATCTATCGACCATTCGTAGGCAGGAATGGTCGGAAATGCATCTTTCCCATACCTGCTCGGAGCATGGTACGCATCCAATGCCCCCCAATCCGTAGTTAATTTATATTTCGGATCACTTTTGTTTCCCTCCCAAAA
>JAYPAW010000120.1:0-2968 GCA_038123915.1 Opitutales bacterium | reverse complement strand
CCATTCGATGGTGTTACCATTTTGAGAAAGCTCTCCGAGGCTAATCTTTTCCTGAGCCTGGCTACCGATCAGGGTGACCAGCGATCCGGTTTCCGGTGGATTGTTGCTTTGGGTAAGGTCGATTAGGGTTTGATCCATGGTTACACGGCCAACCAGCGGGTAACTGTTGCCGTCGATTAACCCTCTGGCTTTCCCTCCGCAATGAAGAGGAATGGCATCACCATATCCAGCGGCGATTACCCCAATTACGGAGTCTTTTTCTAAGGTGGTTTCACAACCGTAGCTCAGAGATGTTCCTTTGGGTAAATTCTTAACCAACGCCAGCCTTGAGTGAAAGGACAGCACCGGTTCCACCTCTATGTTGGCAAGCAGACTGTCACGCGGAGGAGCCACCCCAAACTGCAAAAGACCAATGCGAATGCCGTTAAATGGGCTGCTGTGTCCCATAGTTTGGAGGCTGGATGAGTTATCTGCATGGACCAGTAAATCGGGCTGAATTTGCAAGGCAGGTTGAATCACAGAAAGAAAACGTTCTCTCTGTAAATTGGTAAAATCGACATTATGTGGGATTGGAAAGTGAGTCAGAACACCCTGCAAATCGATCTCTTTGGCATGTAAAACTTTTTGGAGTAGGGCGGATGCTTCCTCCCACCAGCAACCCATTCTCCCCATTCCAGTATCAATCTTGAAATGAACCGCCTGGGGTTTCCCTTTTCTTTTTCCTAATTCGATAAAGCGATTCAGTTCATCCTCATTCGATAAGCTGGGAATGAGATCATACTCCAAAATCGCTGAATCCTCTTCCTTAAGCAAAGGACCGAGTATGAGGATGGGCCACCCTGAGCCCATCTCGCGGATATCCGCCGCCTCTTTTACATTGGCTACCGCAAATAAATCTACCCCGCTTTGCATCAGCCTGGCCGCAGTGGGATGGATTCCGTGGCCATAAGCATCGGCCTTGACCACAGATATATATTTGATTCTTGGTGGAAGGGCAGAGCGTATCCGGTTAAGATTACGTTCCAGGGCAGCTAAATCAATTTCCGCCCAGCATCGCAAATTTTGCATTCTACATTAAACCCATATTGGGATTACAGCTTAGCAGAAATACTGGGTTCCCATCTTTTAAAAACGGTAGGCTCGGGGTTGTATGGAGCCGGCATATCTGTGGGTTCAGAAATCAGATGCAAAACATCCAAACCTGCGATTTGTGCCAGTTCATAGTTGAGTATCTTTTCTTCCGGCACTTCAGCAGAAATGGCTCTTGGACCCCTGAGGTGAAAGGAGTCTGGGTATTCCTCGATAGCTTGATCCTCATCTAAGATCTCTTTTTTCCCGATCGATTTGGGAGGCCCGCTACGGACAAATCTTCTTCCCATACGAAAGGGTGCCTGAATAAATTGTGCGGTGTTTTGGGGTAGGGTTGCAGCGAGGTCGAGGGCATTATACTGGTAGATGGTGGTTTTGCCCTCTGATTCCCATTTAAGCGTCTTAACAAATGCAGCGGCCAATCGTAAGCCAAGGGTGGATCCTGGTCCGCAGCAATAGTACACACAACCAACAGAGTTTAAGGAATCGGAACGATCCTCAAAGAGTTGTTGGATGCCACGAAAAATCCCTTCCATCGCCTGGCCCGGGTCTGTAACTATTTTTTCCCATCCATTCGAAGTGGGTATGCCCAGTTGAATCGGGGAGGAGGATGCATCCACCACAAGGGTGAGCTTTCCTGAATCAGCTACTTGGCTCTTGGGCATACAAAGGTTGAGGCTTAATATTGTCGCCTGAGGTTGGTCGGAGCGATCCCCAGTTCCTCCCGGTATTTTGCAACGGTCCGGCGGGCAAGCTTGATATCCCGTTCCGCTAATTTATCGACGATTGCTCGGTCGCTGAGCGGTTTTTTGGAATCTTCCTGTTCAATGATGGAACCGATGATCTCTTTTACACTGGTATTGGATACCGCATCCCCGTCCTTCCCTGAGTATCCAGGAGTGAAAAAGAATTTAAAGGGAAACAGACCATGGGGTGTTCGGAGATATTTATTGGCTGTTGCCCGGGAAACGGTGGTTTCGTGGACATCAATTTCCTCTGCCAACTGGGCCATAGTCATCGGGTGTAATTTAGATGTGCCATGAACAAAAAAATCTTCCTGCTTTTCGAGGATTTTCCTGGTGATTCGCTCAATGGTGTTTTGCCTTTGTTCGATCGAATTGATCAGGAATTTGCCGGCCCGCATTTGGTTTCTTACATATTCTTTTTCCTTGGCGGACAGAGTTTCCTTGGTGATAAGTTCTTTGTAGGTTTTGTTCAGGCGCAAACGGGGGACATAATCATTGTTCAAATGAATGACCCATTCTTTCCCTACTTTTTCCACTTCTGCATCGGCTGCCACCGCCTGGTTGGAATCTTCGGAAAATCTTTTGCCGGGTGCTGGATCCAATTCTGCGATTTGTTTTAAGGCCTCATGGATCGCCTCGGTTGGGTGGGATAGCTTACGCGATAGTTCCGGCACTCTTCGGCGTACCAAAAGCTGAAACTGTTCATTTACAATCCGGTAAGAAAGAGTCTTTTCCCATCCTCTTGCTTCCATTTGTTTGATCAGACAATCCTGCAAATCGATCGATGCGATTCCAACCGGTTCGAAGGATTGCAAAATTTTCAGGCCTTCCTGCAGATCTTTGAGCGGAAGTTCCGAGAGAAGGCCGAGTTCTGAAAGGGGAGTGGATAAGAAACCATTTTCATCAAGGGAACCAATCAGGTATTCACAAGCGATGGACTGCCCCTCGGTGGCATCGGCCATTTTTAACTGGTCCAAAAGGTGTTCCTGCAAGGAGGTTTCGGCTACGAGAGAATCAAAGAAGAACTGACGTTTTTCCTCGGCCTCGGAATTCCCAAGCTGTGCTTCTCCTTCGTACTCACGCTCATAATGTTCCCTTAAATCCTCCTGCATTTCCTGAAGCACAGAAAACTC
>JAYPAW010000119.1:0-3050 GCA_038123915.1 Opitutales bacterium | reverse complement strand
CGTTTTCCAGAGGAAACCATCTGGATGATTCTCAGAGGTTTTCTCGGATATGGGCCTGATAAAAATCCCTACACCAAGGAGGGCATGGCTTGGAGAATATTTCATTTGCTTCCTGAACTGATTAAAACTCAGGAACGGGATTTTTCCCAAGTTTCCAGATATCTGGGCACAAATCTGGGCAACCAAGATGCGAACAGATCTTTTCGTTTATGCAGGCAGGTCGCGACTCTTTACGATTCTTATCTGACTTACCGTCCGGAAATGATCATGGACTGGATGGCTGGCAAATTACCGGAGGGAGGTAATCGGTGGCAGGGAGTTCTATGGCAGCACTTGCGCAAGGAATTTAAAGAGAAGTCATTGCCCGAGCTCGTGAAACAACTGGGCTCTCATGAAATTCCACAAAACCTTGAGTTTTTGCCTGAGAGATTATCCGTTTTTGGAATTTCCACCTTACCTCCTATCTTTCTTGATATATTGCAAGCTTATGGTCGGTTTCGGCCCCTTCACTTTTATGTTTTACAACCTGCTCCGGTCATGTGGGGGGATGTTGAGTCGGAGAAGGATGTCGAAAAATGGAAGGATAGGGCGATCAAGCGTGCAACAGAGCAATCTCAAAAGGAAGTTACTGAGATTGAATTAGGCATTGAGAGTGGCAACCCATTGATCGGATCTCTCGGTCGTACGGGAAGAGAGTTTTTTAATCTGCTGGTTGATCGGGATGCTCATGATTACCCATTAAAATTTCGTGAACCCGCCGGGCAGTCTGTTTTGGAACGACTGCAGAGATGGACATTTGAGGTTTTCTCCAAAGAGCCTGAATTAAGAAAGCCCATGGATGCTGGAGATGAATCTATTGTGATCAATAGTTGTCATGGGCCTATGCGTGAGGCTGAAGTTTTAAGAGACTATTTATTGAGACAGTTTGCCAATGATTCAACCCTTTGCCCCAAGGATGTTGTGGTGATGATGCCTGATCCAGAGGGGTATGCCCCCTATATTCGGGCAACTTTTGAAGGGATGGAAAAGGGGATGCCCCAATATTTCCCCTTCTCCATTGTCGATCGTGAACCGAGGCAGGAAAGTCACTTGGTCGATTGTTTCTTTACCTTACTGGAATTCTTCGCCGGTCGGGCAACCAACCGTGATGTTCTGGATTTAATTGATTCATCCGTTTTTCGAAAAAAATTCGAACTTGAGGATGAGGATGTGGAGGCGTTCAGGGACTGGGTGAAGCATTGCCATGTCCATTGGGGTTTGCATGGGGAGCACCGCGAGCGGTTTGGTTCTTGCCCTTCCAATGAACACACCTGGCGGCATGCTCTTGATCGAATGGCATTGGGTTTTTGTATGCGATCCAATGGGGAGCGTATGTGGGACGGTGTTTTGCCCTTTGATGAAATTGAAGGAGAAAATGTAGTACGCTTAGGTAAACTCTACAGAATAGTGGGTGGACTCATCGAGTTTGAGGAAAAAGCAGCTGAAGCTAAAACTCTATCCGCTTGGGCAAAGTTTCTCGAAGACCTAACCGATAGATTCTTTCCCTCCGATAATGAAACTTTTTTGGACCGCAGACGTGTTCAGGATGAGATTAAGGAGTTAAAGGAAGGATATTCCGAACTCGCAGGTAGCTCGAAAGTACCCCTGCAAGTGGTCCGATACCATTTGAGCAATGTATTGGCAGTGGGCTCTCCTCAGGGGCAGTTTCTTACTTCCGGAATTACTTTTTGCGGACTTCGTCCAATGAGGAGTGTGAGTGCAAGAATCATTTGCCTGCTTGGCATGAATGATGGAGCCTTTCCCCGGCAAACCAGGAGGCCTGGTTTTGATCTGTCCGGAAATAGGCGGGCCGGGGATCGTTCGGCACGAGAGGATGACCGCTATCTTTTCCTGGAAACAATCTGGTGTGCCCGCGAGCATTTGTACATGAGCTATGTGGGCCAGTCGATTCGGCAAAGCCAAAGCATTCCCCCCTCTGTGGTTATCAATGAATTACTGGACAGTCTGGATAAATTGGTGGACTTTGGGGAGACCCACGGAAAGGAAAGAAAGGCAAGAGATGAGCTAGTAAGCGTTCAAACTTTACATCCTTTCGGTTGGGAAAATTTTACTGGCGGAAAAATTCCCCGATCTTACTCGTTCGGAAATCTCCAGGCTGCAAGTGCATTACTTTCTCCTGAAAAGGAAACGCAACCATTCCTTTCAGGTCAGATGTCTGAGCCACCGGAGAAGATCGATGAGTTAACCATGGATGAATTGATTCATTTCTTTCAAAACCCAGCCAAAGCATTTCTAAAAAAACGGTTGGGTATGAGTTTGTGGGATGAAGATTCACCCCCAGAGGAATGCGAACCGTTTGAGCTGGGAAGTCTCGAAAAATACGCAATTAAGAACCGTTTGCTCAGTATTGCCCTGGAACTGGAAGATGAGTTCGATCTTCTCGAATTGGAAGGGGCAAAAGGAAGCTTACCACCTGGAAGTCTGGGCCAAGTTTGGTTCAATGAAGCAAAACGGGATGTCGAAGAATTTGTCGAGAGATGGCAGGACGAAGTCAAGGGAGAGCAGCAGGATGCAGTGGTCATTGAGGAGGTGTTGGATGGGGTCGGGTTGAAGGCAGAACTGGGACCCTTTGTAAACGGCAGGCAGGTCTTGTATCGTTGTGTAAAAGAGCCTAAGGGAAAAGACCGAATAAGCATTTGGCTGAGACACTTGTTTGCATCCGCCTTTCAGGACTCTGGAGTGGAAACCAGGTTTTACTCCCTCGATAAAAAGTTTATCTCCCTGGAGCCTTTGCCCAGCGATTCTGCCCGTACAATCATAAGCAATTTGATTGCACTTTATAAAAGGGGAATGAGTGAGCCCTTACCATTTTTCCCTGAAAGTTCTTATGCATTTGCCAGCAATCAACCTCACCATCCTGAGGAAGAAAAAAGCGAAGGAGCCAAAAATACTGAAAATAAGGGTATCCTAGAAGCCAGAAAGAAATGGGTTCCCACTCCATACCAAAAAGGGGAGGGGGATGACTCTGCCAATCAACTTTGCTTTCGTGA
>JAYPAW010000118.1:0-3084 GCA_038123915.1 Opitutales bacterium | reverse complement strand
CGACCCACCCAATCTTATCCAAAACCAAGTTGATTCATTTCATCACTTTCTTCAAAGAGATGTTCCTTCAACCCACCGTCAACATGATGGATTGGAAGCTGTTTTTCGTGAAATCTTCCCGATCCTTAGTTATGACGAAAAATCTAGATTAGAGTATGTTAGTTACACAATCGGTGAGTCCAAGCTTTCCGAAGTCGAGTGTATTGACCAAAAGTGCACCTATTCAGCACCCCTTCAGGTAAAACTAAGGCTTCGTTTAGAAGTAGAGGGTCAAAACAAGCCTTTTTACAGTGAAGAAGAAATCTTTATGGGTGATTTGCCCATTATAACTGAAAGAGGTTCATTTATCATAAACGGAGCTGAACGAGTTGTAGTGAGTCAGCTCCACCGGTCCCCTGGTGTTAGCTTCGAGGAATCAACCCATACGAGTGGTAAAACATTGCATGGATTTCGTATCATACCAGACCGAGGAACCTGGATTGAAGCTCAATTCGATCAACATGAATTATTATATGTTTATCTGGATAGGCGACGTAGGCGCAGAAAATTCCTCATCACAACTTTCTTGAGAGCCCTGATGGATTGGGACCCATCCAAAGATAAGGACTCAGATCAAAAAATTATCGACCTCTTTTATAACATTGAGACTCTATCTATTGAGGAACTAATCAATAAGGAAAATGTCTCCAATTATGTCCTCGTCGAGCCAATGTTCGATCGAGCAAAGGGGGTGGTTCTTGCAAAAGCCTTTGAGCCGCTAACAAAAACCTATCTCCGAACATTTGTTAAAGCAGGAGAGAAAACATTACGTGCAATCGATACGAGCGTTGATGATGGGGCGATTATTCGATGCCTCAAAAAAGATACCTCTAAAAATAAAGAAGAAGCTCTCAAAGAAATTTACAAGAAACTTAGACCTGGAGAGCCCCCACACAAAGCCAATGCTGAAGCTTTGATTAATCGTTTGTTTATTGATCCTAAGAGATATGATTTAGCAAAAGTAGGCAGGCATATGCTGAACTTAAAGCTCGGCCTAGATACTCCACTTGAAGTGAGGGTTACCACCGTTGAGGATCTCGTAGCTGCCACAAGAAAACTGACTGATTTAAAAAGAGGTAAAACCGATGAGCAAATGGCCCGTGAAGATGCTGGGTCCATTTTTGATATGGGAATCGATGACATCGACCACCTTGGAAATCGTCGGGTACGCACAGTTGGAGAATTGCTCGCCAATGTATGTAGAAGTGGACTAGCTCGTACTGAAAGAGTCGTGCGTGAGCGAATGACACTTTACGATCAAGGAGTTGAAAGTTTATCTCCTGGTAAGCTGATAAATCCGAAAGCTCTAACCACTGTAATAAGAGATTTCTTTGCCAGAAGTCAACTGAGTCAGTTTATGGATCAAATCAATCCATTAGCTGAAATGACTCATAAACGAAGATTATCAGCGCTTGGTCCTGGTGGACTTAATCGTGAGCGTGCTGGTTTTGAAGTTCGCGATGTTCATCCAACACATTATGGCCGCATTTGCCCGATCGAAACTCCTGAGGGTCCAAATATTGGTTTAATTAACACCCTCTCTACTTACGCCAAAATAGATCAATTTGGGTTTTTGCAGTCTCCTTACCATAAAGTAACGGACGGGGTGGTTGATAAAAATCCTAAAAATGTCGTTTACCTTAACGCATTTGAGGAAGAAAAATACATAATTGCACAGGCAAACAGTGAAATTGACTTGAAGTCATTCAAGCTCAAAGGAAGGCCTACATGTCGTTATCGTGATCAAGTACAGGAGTATGATCCCGAAGAAATCAACTTCATGGATGTTTCTCCGAAACAAGTTGTTTCTGTTGCTGCTGGGTTAATTCCCTTTATCGAGCATGACGATGCGAATCGTGCGCTAATGGGTGCGAATATGCAACGACAAGCAGTTCCCTTATTGCAAACAGAGTCCCCTTTCGTTGGTACTGGCATTGAAAGTAAAGTCGCTGAAGATTCCAAGACGGTAACCATTTCTGAATCTGAAGGGATTGTGGCAATTGCTGATGGTAACCGGATTGTTGTTTCTGATGATGGCACTCTTCCCCCAAGATTCCTCAAAGAGCCAAGAAGCGATCATAAAAGAGGGATTTATTGTTATGAGTTGCGTAAATTCTTAAGATCTAATGCCGGAACATGCTTTAATCAAAAGCCGATCGTACGCAAAGGTGACAAAGTGAAATTGGGACAAGCCCTTGCGGACGGTGCGAGTACAGAAAATGGCGAGCTTGCCATAGGTCGGAATATCCTCGTGGCATTTATGCCATGGAAAGGATACAATTTCGAAGATGCCATCTTAATTTCTGAGAAAATTGTTAAAGATGATATTTACACATCTATACATATCGAAGAATTTGAAGTCACAGCTCGGGACACCAAGTTGGGACCGGAAGAAATTACCCGTGATATCCCCAATGCTGGTGAGGAAGCTCTCAGAAACCTTGACCATTTGGGTATCGTTAGAATTGGTGCAGAGGTTAAGCCTGGAGATATTTTAGTTGGTAAAATTACTCCTAAAAGTGAAACAGATTTAGCACCCGAAGAAAAACTTCTTAGGGCAATTTTTGGTGAAAAAGCTGCGGATGTAAAAGATAGTTCTTTGCGTGTACCCTCAGGTACTCAAGGAATTGTTATGGATATAAAGGTGTCCAGTAGAACAGATGCGGAACAAGAGAAGCTTTCCCCTTCCGATTTTCGCCGTCAAATGAAGCAGATTAAGGAAGACTACAGAAACCAAACTGAAGACCTCCGTGCTCAACTTACTGAATCGCTATCCAACATATTACTTGGTGAAAAGATACCTCTCAATGTTACAAATTCGGAAACAGGGGATATTATTATTCCTGCAAACCGTAAGATCACTAAAACATTGCTGAGAAGGCTGGCTTCAGTTCATCAGTTTATTGATATTCCGCCCTCTCCTGTTAGGATTAAGGTTTTTGAGATTATTGAAAGTTATGAATCTAAATTTCAAGATCTTGAAGACGATAAAGATAGAAAAATAGAAGCCGTTGAACATGGGGACTCTATTGATCAGGGAGCCAT
>JAYPAW010000117.1:0-3095 GCA_038123915.1 Opitutales bacterium | reverse complement strand
CCTCCATGCTTCTTACAGGCTTGAACGACCATTTTCGAGCGGTTTCCCTTGGCTAACATCACCATAGATCCACCTGCTTCCTGAAACTTGTTTACAAAAGCATCCATTCTACCAGCTGTGGTCGGGCCAAATGAGCCAGATGCATACCCCTCTGGTGTCTTAGCCGGCCCAGCATAATAGACTGGATATTGCTTAAAATATTCGGGTAAACCCTCCCCCGCATTCAGCCTTTCCCTTAGACGGCTGTGAGCTAAATCACGGGCAACAATTAAAGGACCATTGAGGGATAATCTAGTTCGTACAGGATACTTAGAGAGTTCTTTGAGCACATGTTCCATTCCCATATTTAAATCGATCTGGACAGCTTCCTGATCCGAGTCATCTGTATCATCGTATGCGGGTAGAAACTTGGATGGATTGGTTTCCAATTGTTCAAGGAATACTCCATCTTTGGTAATTTTACCCAGTGCCTGGCGGTCGGCCGAGCAGCTAACTCCAATCCCAATAGGCAAACTTGCACCATGCCTGGGTAGACGGATCACTCTCACATCAAGGCAGAAGTATTTCCCCCCAAATTGGGCACCAATTCCGCGTTTCTGGGTCAGATTTAATATCTTTTGCTCCATATCTGGACAACGGATCGCATGCCCAGCAGGATCCCCCTCAGTAGGTAACCCATCCAAGTAACGGGCACTGGCCAACTTGACGGTTTTTAAATTTGCTTCAGCAGAGGTCCCTCCAATCACCACGGCCAAATGGTAGGGAGGACAGGCAGCTGTACCAAGGGCAGCAATCCGCTCATCCAGATACTCTAAAAGTAATTCCTCTTTGAGTAAGGAGGGCGTACCTTGATGTAAAAATGTTTTATTTGCAGACCCGCCACCCTTGGCCATGAATAAAAAATGATACTCATTTCCATCCGTTTGATAGAGGTCGATCTGTGCAGGGAGATTGGACTTGGTATTTTTTTCCTCAAACATCCCAAGAGGAGCAAGCTGAGAAAAACGAAGGTTGTCCGAGGCATAGGTACTCTCAATTCCCTTGGATAAGGCACTCTCATCCTTCCCAGGTGTCCATACATTCCTGCCTTTTTTTGCCATGATGATCGCCGTGCCCGTATCCTGGCACATAGGTAAAATCCCCTCGGCAGCAATTTGAGAATTTCTCAATAAGTCAAGAGCGACAAATCGATCGTTGGCGGAGGCTTCAGGGTCGCTCAAGATATCTTTTAATTGAGCTAAGTGATCCGTTCGTAGGAAATGAGAAATGTCATGAAAAGCAACCTGAGCCAACTTCTCAAGAGCCTCAGGTTTTACTTTTAAGATAGGTTCTCCGCAGAAAGTCGTTTCTTCTACGCAATTTTCCAAGCCTTCAATTTTTTTCCACTTTGTGGATTGGTACGGGTCACAGGGAAACATATTGTACTGATCAGGTGTAGACATCTTTTAACCGCTTAAATGAACAAATCATAGAAGTCGAGAACTCCTGTGATTATTTCAAAAGATGGAGGTTAAGGAAGGTTTGGTTTGGCTGTATTTTCTGAAAGACCTGGATCAGACTCAGGGATCGCCCCATCAACTTCGGCTACCTGAGATTCTTCCTCTTTCATCAAAACCGATCTTTTCTCTACTTTAATGGGTACGGTTACTTGTTTATCATCCCGGCGAACCAAAAATTCGACAACCGTTCCAGGAGAAGCAAAAAAAGCAGCGTGGGCCAAATCTCCCCGGTCATTTACTTGAATGGATGCAATCTCCAAAATGATATCGCCTTTTTTTAAGGAAGATTTCGAAGCCGGAGACCCATCCACCGTTCCCTCAACCACGATATCAAATGAATTGGAAGGGTTTAACTTTCGCGAAACTGTGACTCCAAACCAACCATACTCAACATTCCCTGAAAGCAATAAACCGTCCCGGATACGAAGGCACGCATCCGCCGGAAGGATAAAAGAAGAACCCAGATCGGAGAGAGCCGCATGAGCAATCCCGACAAAATTTCCATTTAAATTAAAAATCGGAGCACCTATCTCCCCTGGCCCTAAGGGAACACTGGACCGAATCATTTTTGTGGGAAACAAATTGGTTCCAAATGAGATTTCCTTGCTTTGAAGCAGTCCAAAAGTGGGACCTACTTCAAATTCCAAGGCACAGGTTAAACCAACAAGAATAGAGCCTGGAGATAAGTTTTCCGATTGGTTTGAAATGGATAAAAAGGGAAATTCTTTTTTGGGCTCAACTACCTTGAGTAAGGACACATTGCACAGATAATCATGACCAATCAGTTGGGCTAGGTAGAAAGACTTGGAGTGCTCAATCCATATTTGGTCAGCATTTCTCAATAAACCAGTGGTTAGTACATGACCCTCTTTGCTTACAAAAAAACCGCTCCCCATTTTCAGGACACGGTTTGTTTTCTCTTCTAAAGTATCTTTGCGGGTAGCCTTTACGCGTACTACGCAATCCTTTGAACTGTTATATATATCCTTGATTCTATCCTGAACAGATAGAGCCGGATGATTGTTGCTTGAATCAGCGTTTAAAAAAGGGGCAGAAACCAGCAAGCAAATGCTTGTGAGTACAAGCAGGTGCATTCAGTTTAGAATGTAAACTGTTGGGAGGACACAGAATTTCCGGAGGCTTGTAACTCGGAAAAATTAAAGTTGGTATGTCCACCGGCTGAAATCAATCTGGAATTGGCAAAAGATTCAAAAGAATCCAAGCGTGCAAGTTGAATAGCAGCTTCCTTTTGCAGGGAAACATCTTCCCCAATGGAGTTTAAAAGTAGTTCGGCTTCCAATGTAGATGTGGAAACAGCACCTACTGAGGATGAATCGCTGGATGACTTGGAAATTTCCACACTGAAAAAGTGGGAACTTACAAAAAGTAATACGAGTACAGGCACCATACTGTAGAGACCTAGGTTGCGCACTTTCACCATTCGGTTTTGCTGACTCAAGGCAGCCATGGTCTGGCCCTTCACTCGGTCCTGAAAACCATCCCAAAATTCTTCTTTGGGTAAATCAAGTTTTTTGGACTGAAAAAGATCTTCGAGGGTAGGTTTATCTTTCATGATGTAAAAGTGAAATTTTAATT
>JAYPAW010000116.1:0-3096 GCA_038123915.1 Opitutales bacterium | reverse complement strand
ACTTTCTGGCTGGCAGGCGGGGATGGAGGGAAGCGAAAGAAAATCTTTTTTTCCTCCGCCTCTGGTTTGACAATTTCCATCTTTTCCAGGGCCTTGATCCGGCTCTGTACCATGGCCGCTTTTTTCACATTGGATCGGAACCGGTTAATAAATTCCTTCTCTTTTTGAATCTCTTTTTTCTGGTTGTTATATGCCTTTCGCTGTCTTTCCAAACGGGCAGCACTTTCCTTGAGATAAAAGGAGTAATTTCCCTTGTAGCTATTGAGTGTACCAAGCTTCAATTCAATCGTCCGCTCAGTAACGGTTTCCAAAAATGCACGGTCGTGGGAGATCACCAAAATGGAACCCTGGTAGCCTTTGAGGTAATGCTCCAACCAGTTCTGTGAAACCACATCCAGATGGTTGGTAGGTTCGTCCAAAATGAGCAGGGATGGCCCTTGTAAAAGCAGCTTCCCCAGAGCGATACGCATTTGCCAACCACCGGAAAACTCTCCCACTGGCCGGTCGATATCCTCCTTGGAAAAGCCCATCCCCATAAGAACCTTTTCGATCCTTGAGTTCATTTTTTCGGGCTCGAAACTGGCCAATTGAGTTTCCCACCCGCCCATCAAATCAATCAGATCATAAAACTCCTCATCCTCTGGGTCCAGTTCAGCCAATTTTGCCTCAGCCTCATCCAATTTAGCCTGCAAATCTGAAGCTCCAGCAAACGCCTTATTTACCTCATCACGCACACTTCCCTCCGACGCATGAACACCGTCCTGGGGCAAATACCCAACGGTGGCATAGTCTGGCTTTTCGATAAACCCATCATCGGGGTTCACTTCTCCCATCAACATGCGTAACAGGGTGGTTTTGCCGGACCCATTGGAGCCCACCAACGCGATACGGTCGCGAGGACCAATCGTTTCTGAAATTTCGTTAAATAATTTTTTGTGGCCGTAAGAAAGTGTGACCTCGCGTATAAAAATCATTCCATCCTACTAACAGAAAATCGATCGGTTGATCAACGACATTGCCCCCATACCTGCTTTATTTCATTGAGAAAATGGAAAAGCTCACATGATGGAATATACATGCCGTACCTTTTGCTATTCTGTTTATCCCTTTTTGGGGTTTCCTGCTCGGTTATTCCTGACCTTTCTGACCCTGCTGTATTTACAGATGCCAACCAAAGCGCAGTCGATCTAAGTACCCTCGAAAGAAAATTTATGTACGGTATGTTTTATCTTTATGTGGACCAGGAAGGAGAACCCTTCACTGGATGGGTTAAATCCAACCATGATGCTGGCACTTTAAAACAAATCGGTTTTTTGAAAAAAGGCAGAAAAGAGGGAGTTTGGATGGACTGGTATTCAGCGAGTGGCAAGCAATCTGATATTCATTGGATTGAGGACCGGATGGAAGGTCCCTTTACCGTTTGGCATGAAAATGGAAACCTCAAAGTTGTTGGGCAAACCAAAGATGGAGAGGTGGATGGTTCCTGGGCTGAGTATTACCCCGATGGTCAATTGGCTTACCGATCCACCAATAAAATGGGGCACTTGGTGGATATCAAAGTGTGGAAACCGGATGGATCAATCTGCGAAGAATCAAATGTGATGGAAGGGAACGGCTCCTTTTTACGCTATTTCGAAGATGGCTCCATTGAGCATAAAAGAGTCTTCGAAAATGGAGTGGAAACCTCCAGGGAGATATTTAATCAGCGATAAACAATCTCGCACCTGGGCAGGGCACTCTGGAGGCGGGTCAGTTGATCCGGGTCGTAGGGATTGCCCACCAAATTCAGACTGCGCAGGGAACGGGAATTCATTAAAGGAGTAAGATCACTGATCTGGTTATGGGCGAGGTTCAGGACCTGTAACTGCCTCATCCCCACCAAAGCAGAAATATCCTCGATCTGGTTATGATTGCAGTGCAGCTCCCTCATGTAGGTCAGTCCCCCCAGTGGATCGAGCTGGCTCAATTGATTATTTCCTATTTTGAGTTCGCGAAGTTCTTTGAGGTTAGCCAAGGGTGCCAGATTGTTTATTTGATTACTTTCGGCATGGATTTGTTCGACTTTGGAAAGTCGGGAAAGGGGCCAGAGATCGGATACTTTATTGGCCGATATGCGCAACCATTCCAGTTCCCTGAGATTGGAAAGCGGGGAAAGGTCACTCAGTTTGTTGTGCGAAAGGAAGAGACTTTTCAAGCCGGTAAGCCCCGATAGTGTGCTCACATCTGAGACCTGATTCCGGGTAATGTAGAGTGTTCTCAGGCTGGTAAGATTAGAAAGGGGAGATAAGTCCTCAATCGAATGTTCATCCAGAGCCAGACTCCAGAGGTTGGTCAGTTTGGCAAGCGGTCGTATATCGGAAATACGGGCAGACGAGTTTTTCATCTTGGGAATCCCATACAAACTAAGAACCTGAAGGTTTTTTAAGTCAGCCAGTGGAGAGACATCCCGGATTGGATTATGGGAAAGCCTGAGCCATTGCAAATCAGTCAAATAAGAAAAAGCACGCAAGTCCTGGATTCCCTCATCTGCAAACTCCAGTTTTGTTTTTTTATCCACCAATGCTTTGTGGGTCAGCACAACGGTTTTCAAACCTCCAAAAGGGGTTGCATCCTGCTCGGTCGGCTTAATTCCCAACAACCTGAAAAAGCGGGCCTGCGAAATCTCACTATCCTCAGCACCTACCCAGGGAGCCAAAACAAGTAAAGCCAGACCAATAAACCTCATTAGAATAACTAAAATAGGGGATTTCTCTATGTCAAGCTATCAGGGCAAAGAAACTAGAACTGCAAAGCGACTCCGGGTAAGGCGGCCTGGATATCTGAGATCCGGGCATCGGACAGATTGTTATCAAAAAGGTAAAGCTCAATTAACTGATCCAACTGATCCAAAGAAGTATCATTGGACAACAGGTTATTATTGGCATAAACCCCGCGGAGTTTGGATAAAGAAACCAACGGGGCGAGGGAGGATACCTTATTAAAATCAATTAAAAGGGTGGACAATTCCTCCATGCTGGACAGGGGAGAAAGATCGGCAATTTCATTTTGGGAAAGCGAAAGGATTCTGATATTACTGAGCTTTTCCAAACCGGACAG
>JAYPAW010000115.1:0-3196 GCA_038123915.1 Opitutales bacterium | reverse complement strand
CGACCACTTTGTCGGTGAGATCATCGGCCACTCCAATTTCGATTTTAACTTTGGGAAGGAAATCAACCGTGTACTCACTTCCGCGGTAGATTTCGGTGTGTCCTTTTTGTCGGCCAAATCCTTTTACCTCGGATACGGTCATACCTTCGACTCCGATTTCGGACAAGGCGTCCTTTACTTCTTCAAGCTTGAATGGCTTGATGACGGCTTTAACTAATTTCATAATATTTTCTTTCGTGTAAGATTAATGGGACGTGAATGGATGCCTTAGTTTGTGTAGGCTTCTTGACCATGCTCGGTGATATCGAGACCACGGTCTTCTTCCTCTTCGCTAACGCGTACTCCCATAACTGCTTTTAGAATGGAGAATACAATGTAAGCAAAGGCAAAAGCAAATATACTTACAAGAAGGGCACCTTTGAGCTGAACCATGAAGTCGAATCCATCAGCGAAGATGGCAACGGCTAAGGTTCCCCAGATACCACATACTCCGTGTACGGAAATGGCACCTACTGGATCATCGATCTTGGACTTATCAAAGAAGGTGATCGCGAATACTACAATGATTCCAGCGATTAATCCGATGATGATGGAACTTCCTACGGAAACAACATCCGCATTGGCGGTGATACCTACCAATCCAGCGAGAATACCATTAAGAGCCATGGAAAGATCAGGCTTTTTCAATGCAAACCAGGAGGTGAACATCGCACCAAGTGCACCGGCACAGGCAGCGAGGGTAGTGGTTGTGAAGACCAACCCAAGAGCACCAGGCTCAGCGGAGAGGACGGAACCACCATTGAATCCGTACCAGCCAAACATCAGTAAAAATACACCAATGGCAGCGAGAGGGAAGTTGTGGGCAGGAATAGGCTTAATTCCGTTTTCAGTGTACTTACCACGGCGTGGTCCAAGAACCATCACACAAGCCAAAGCACCGAAACCACCAAAAGCGTGTACCACGGTGGAACCTGCAAAGTCCTTGAATCCAAGCTCAGCAAGAACACCTCCACCCCAGTGCCAGGAACCAGCAACTGGATAAGCAACGCCCACGAATAAGAGAGCGAAAACCATGAAAGAAGAAAGTTTTACTCTTTCAGCAACCGCACCAGATACGATAGTTGCACCAGTGGCAGCAAACATGGCTTGGAAAATAAAGTCACCAAACCCAGTCATCGCCAGACCAAGTCCGCCGTATCCCCAGGTGTTTCCACCATCAGCATTAAGATCACCGATCATACCACCCCAGCTAAACCATCCGTTAAAATCTCCGGGGTAATGGGTATTAAATCCGAAAAATGCATAAGTCAGAACACCGATGGAAATGATAAACACATTTTTAAAGAGGATGTTGACGGTGTTTTTCTTTTGGCACAGACCCGACTCCAAAGTCGCGAAGCCAAGGTGCATAAGGAAAACAAGAGCCGCTGCGATCACAGTCCACAACATGGAGGTCGTGAAAAAATCGTAAGCCGGAGCGTATTCTCCTTGGGCTTCCAAAAGTTCAAGATAATCATCCACCGGTCCAGCTTCCTCTTCTGCAGCAGGTGCTGCTTCTTCATGGTCATCCGCATGGGCGGGGACAACATTGGAAAACGCAAGAATAACCGCAAGAAGCATGTACTTCCAGGGTGCTGCGCCCATACTTAGTAACATTAGGGATTTAGATTTCATTTTATTAATTATTGATATTCAGTTAGTTATGATCATTGATAGATCGTTATGGATGATATCTTGCAAAAGCCATGCCAAAATTCTAAATCGAGTCAAAGTGGTAGAATTTTCACCGCCTAAAAACCACAGGATGCTCATTTTGTGTCCACTGCAGATGAGATTCCTTTGAGCACTGGTTAACTTTATCAACCGAGTAGTTGCCTAGACTTGCCCCCGTAGCTGAAGCCTGCTTGGATTATTCTTCTGCAATGCTAGAAGAATCCATGGAATTTTCCCTTGAAGCACCGGATCAAAAAGTTCGGTCTCGTCGCCCTTTGGCTGAGCGGATGCGACCCCATTCTTTAAGTGAGGTATTTGGCCAGCAACATTTACTCGGGGGGGGCTGCCTTCTGCCCAAGCTGATTCGTGAAAACCGGGTGGGGAATATCCTTCTGGCTGGCCCTCCCGGCACGGGCAAGACCACCCTGGCATTCGTCATCGCCCGGGAGGGAAAATGCAAGTTACTTAAAGTAAATGCCGTCACTTCCAATGTGGCTGAGTTACGTGAGACCCTCAAGCTCGCCCGATACCATGGGGCGGATCATTGCTATCTTTTTGTCGATGAGATTCACAGGTTTAATAAGGCTCAGCAGGATTTGCTATTGCCCGATATCGAATCCGGTGAGGTTCGCCTGATCGGAGCCACCACCCACAACCCAAGGTATTACATTATCGATCCGCTCCTCAGTCGTTCCCATCTCTTCACTCTCAAGTCTCTAACTCAGGAAGAGATTGTCGAAGCATTGGCAAAATGCCTCACCGATACCGATCGTGGGCTAGGGGAGAGAAAATGCACCGCACAGAGAGAAGCCCTTTCCAACCTCGCTTTGTTTGCGGAGGGCGATATGCGCCGGGCCTACAATTTACTGGAAACTCTGGTCGAGGGATTACCCGACGGGGCAGTGCTGGGGGATGAAGATGTTTCCGCCTTTGCTCAGGAACGCGGGGTACGCTATGACCGCGATGAGGATGAGCACTATGACACCGCATCCGCCCTCATCAAAAGCATGCGGGGGAACGATCCCGATGCCGCCGTCTACTGGCTCGCGAAGATGCTGGCCGGCGGGGAGGACCCACGATTCATTGCCCGCCGCCTGGTCATTTTTGCATCCGAGGATGTTGGCTTGGCCGATTCCCGGGCCCTGCTGATGGCGGATGCTGCTTTTCGTGCCTGCGAGACCATCGGGTTGCCCGAGTGCGAGCTCAACCTCGCTCATGTTGTGCTTTTCCTCGCCACCTGTCCCAAAAGCAATTCTGCCACCCTTGCCATTGGGGAAGCCAAACGGGCCCTTCGGGAACAACCGGTCCAGTCGGTTCCATCTTCGATAAGGGACCGACATGGCCGCAACCGTAAGGACCGGGAGGAAGGGGAGGAGGGCTACTTATATAGCCATGAATTTGCTGAGAATATTTCCGGTCAGCAATACCTGGAAAAACCACTCCATTTATATCGCCCAAAATCATCGGGTGCAGAATCCGCGAT
>JAYPAW010000114.1:0-3218 GCA_038123915.1 Opitutales bacterium | reverse complement strand
TAGTTGCCTGGGTTGACCCGCACTTTTTCCACCCACTTCGCAGCTTCCATGGCCGCATTGGGCATAAAGTGGATATCTGCGACGAGAGGAAGATACACTTTCGCGTCCCGTACTCTCTTGGCGATCTCATTGAGGGCTTCTGCGGCTCGGACATTTGGGGCTGTGATTCGAACAATTTCACAACCTGCTTCCGCTAATTGCAGAGTTTGGTTTACAGTTGCCTGAATATCTAGCGTATCCGTAGTCGTCATCGATTGAACGCGGACGGGGTTGCTTCCCCCAATGCCGACATTACCAATTTGAACGACTTTTGAGCCTCTTCGAACCGAAGAAAAACGGGAGGCACAATATGGGGATTTCGTACCCATCTAGAGAAAAGAGAAAACCTTAAAAAGGTAGCAGACGCTGAACATCAAAGAAAGTGACATAGAGCATAAAAGAAAAGAGTAGGGCAACGAACAACATTTGTGCTCTTTCTAAAAATGCTAACGGAAGAGGCTGGCCTCTAAGTTTCTCGATGGTTGCAAAAAGCATATGGCCCCCATCCAGAACCGGTATGGGTAAAAGGTTTAGAATGGCTAAGTTAACATTGATGAAAACCACAAACCAAAGAAGTTTTTTAAAACCAATTTTAGCAAAAACACTGAGATGATTAACAATTCCGACTGGTCCACTCATGTTACGGAGCTTAACATCAGACGCTGGGCTGACTAAACCGGTCAAAGTCAGATACATATCCTTTACTCGACTGTAGATGAGTGTCAGTGGATTTGGATAAGTGGTGACGATTTTAAAATCCGGACGGAAACCAATCAGCTTTCGAACCGTAGGCACACCTGCAACAAGAATTTCTTTTTCCACAGGAGAAAGTCGAATGCTCTGCTCAGGGCCCCGCTCTCCTCCTTTCCGAACCGTAAGGGTAAGGGATTGATTCAGGTCGGTACGATTTAAGAGATCCACCAACTGAGAAAAGGAGTGGAGCGGTTGACCGTTCATCCTGATAGGTTGATCCCCAACTTGGAGACCAGCTTTTTCGGCAGGCATGTCTGCAGATAATTCTCCAATAAAAAAGGTTTCTTTTGGACCAATTCCAATGACCCGAATTTCTTCAGGGCCCCATACCTCTGGGTATACTTCAATTTTGCTTTCCTTTCCGTTCCTGAGGATTGTGAGATTGAGCAACCTTCTGCCTTGGGCAGTTTGTTGCTTCCCCGTAATGATACGGTTTTGTATATCCATGAAATTATCCACCGGAGCACCATCCACGGCCAGGATTTCATCTCCTGGGAGGAGTCCGGCTTTTTTGGCTGGCGAAGTGACCTCTTCTCCTTCTTCCACTAAAGGATTCCATCGCTCAACTGTTTCAGCGACATAACCAACCTGAGTGGTTAATTGGGAATCCGTAACATCATAACCAAAAAACCAAAGGATCGCCGAAAGTGCAAAAGCGAGGATGATATTAAAAACGGCACCCATCACCGAAACGATCATCTTATCCGTGTAAGTAATTTTGGGCAGGATGGGCTGAGGTTCTTCCTCGAATTCGTCGTCTTCAAAATCATCCCAGGCAGACTTTGAATGCTCTGGATCTTGGTTCTTTGCTTCTTTGGGGTCTTCATTTCCTTCCAATCGACCCATGTCGGAAAGTTGGGGAAGGGCCACATAGCCACCAAAGGGGATAGCTGATAATCTGTATTCAACTCCGTTGCGTGTCCATCCAAACAATTTTGGTCCGAACCCAATGGAAAAACGGGTAATGACCAACCCCCGATTTCTCGCAGCTAGAAAATGGCCTAATTCATGAATGAAAATGGTAAACCCGAGTGCAAAAAGAGCTACAAACAGGAAAGCGATATCGTAAAGAACGGTCATGATAAGAAAACAAATAGACCTGGGTTAAGAAGAAGAGAGCACTTCTTTCTGAGCAAGCTTTCGAGCAATTTGGTCTTGTGATAAGAGATCTTCAATGGATTGAGCAGGTTGATAGTCAAAAAGGTTGAGTGTACTGTCAATAATGCTGGAAATAAGACCAAAGCCAATTCGATTTGAAAGAAATGCTGCAACCGCAATTTCATTTGCGGCATTAAACACCAGGGGAGCCAACCCGCCTTGATGGAGGGCATCACCAGCCAGTTTTAAACAGGGGTATCGTGAAAGGTCAGGAGGGTAAAATTGAAGATTTAGAGAATCGTTAAAATTCAGGCTTTCATCCACACCAGGATGCCTTTCGGGGTAAAGAAGAGCATTTTGGATCGCGAAGGTCATGGATGGGGGAGACATTTGAGAGAATACACATCCATCTTTAAAACGCACGAGTGCATGAACAATGCTCGGCGGGTGAATCAACACATGAAGCTTTTCAGGGGGCAGGTTGAAGAGCCATTTTGCTTCAATGAGCTCTAAACCTTTGTTGGCCATGGTTGCGGAATCAACGGTTATTTTTGGTCCCATGTCCCAGTTGGGGTGGCAGAGTGCTTCCTTTGGGGTAACGGATTGAAGCTCAGCAATTGGACGGTCCCGAAAAGGGCCTCCCGAAGCGGTCAGTGCAATCGAATCAACACTGGTATCAGACTGTCCTTGAATACACTGAAAAACCGCATTGTGTTCACTGTCAGCAGGTAAGATTCGGGCACCAGTCCGCGAAGCAGTTTGCATAACCAATTCTCCTCCTACGACCAACGACTCTTTATTGGCGAGAACAACATCTGTGCCTGCTTCAAGGGCGGCAAGGGTAGGGGCAAGTCCGGCAGCCCCTACTACTGCAACAAGAACGATATCTGCTTCGTTCCAAGCTGCGAGTTGACTTAACATTTCTTGGCCTACCAATAATTCAGATTGGGCAGGAAGCTCTGGATGAGAATCTGGTTTTTTACACAGGTGGACTTTTTTTACATCAAATTCACGAGCGATAGATGCAAGTTTTTCAGCCCTGCTGTAGGCGGATATACCAATAAGCTGGAGCTTATCTGGGTGTTTACGAATGACTTTTAGGCAACTTTCTCCGATGGAACCCGTTGCACCTAGAAGTACGAGCTTCCTGCGGGAACTCATGACTTAATCAATAATATGATAAAGTAACCAGTAGGAGCGGAAAGGATTAAGCTGTCAGTCAGGTCGAGTAGTCCCCCAATTCCTGGGATGGCACCTCCGGAATCTTTCATGCCAGCAAGCCTTTTAAGAACCGATGCAATAAGGTCTCCAATAACCGAAACAATTCC
>JAYPAW010000113.1:0-3220 GCA_038123915.1 Opitutales bacterium | reverse complement strand
AAACACTTTAAAAAACAGCTTTATTGGTGGGCTATACAGGGAAAAATCCTTAGGGACGCCCATGCGGTTTGCTTTACTACCCAAGAGGAACAGGCTTTGGCACAAAAGACTTTTTTCCCGTACCAAGCAAATGAAGTGGTAACCGGCCTGGGGGTACAAGCACCTCCGCAGGAACTCGATATCTCAAAGGAGAAATTCTTGGAAAAATACCCGGCACTTAAGAGGCGTAAAATTCTATTGTACCTTGGACGGTTTCATCCGAAAAAAGGAGTGGATGAATTGATTCGGTCCTGGAAAAAAAGAAGGAACCCTAATGATGAGGTGTTGGTACTTGCAGGCCCGGTAAATAAAAAAGATTCATGGATAAAGAACCTACTCAGCTTAGTAGGTGAAGACCCATCCGTTGTTTGGACAGGGATGCTTCAAGGGAATGAAAAGTGGGGTGCCCTTTGTTCAGCAGATGCGATGATCCTACCATCCCACCAGGAAAATTATGGGATGGTGGTGGCAGAAGCCTGCTCCGTTGGGTTGCCTGTTTATCTAACCAAAAAAGTAAACCTTTGGCGGGAAGTTATCGATGCGGGTGCGGGCGTGGTAGAGAATGATGATCCAGCCGGCATACAAAGCCTGGTGGACCAATGGTCGCTGGCAGAAGATCGTTCACTGCGAAGCCATGCCGCAAAGCAGTGCTTTGAGCAGCGTTTGCACATCGACCGGACGGTGGAAAATTTGTGCAAAATTTTTGAGCAAGCACCTGCGTGAAAATCACTATTTTACAGGGAGCGTTTTTACCGGTTCCTCCCTTGCGGGGAGGGGCGATTGAAAAAGCCTGGCAGGGGCTGGGCGAGGCTTTTGTGCAAGCTGGGCACGAAGTCACCCATATCTCCAGGCTATGGGGTGATTTACCCGCTAGGGAAAAGATTCGGGGGGTACAGCACATACGCGTTCGTGGAGCCCGTGCGACACAAAACTCTATCCTCTTAAAGCTACGGGAAATTTTTTATGTATTGCGGGCTCGTAAAATTTTGCCGGAGGCAGACATTCTGGTGACTCATGCCTTTTGGGCTCCACTTCTTTTGCCCAAAGATAAATTTGGAAAAATATATGTGCATGTGGGCAGGTACCCCAAAGGGCAGATGAGCATCTATAAAAAAGCGGATCGTTTGCAGGTGCCCACTCAGGCAGTAGCTGGTGCCGTAGCTGCTGAATTACGAAAGGGGGATGAACGGGTACGAACGATTCCATATCCCTTGCCCTTTTCAATTCCCTCAAATGTACCGTTGGCAGACCGCCCTAAGCGGGTCCTTTTTACTGGAAGAATCCACCCGGAAAAAGGGGTACTGGAATTACTCCGGTCATGGCAAGCTATAGATCGCTCAGACAGAAATGGCTGGACCCTTAGGCTGGTGGGCCCCTGGAGGGAAGAGGATGGGGGGGGTGGTAAAGCTTTTTTGAATAAGCTAAAAAATATGGGCGGATCATCGGTTGAGATCTGCGAGCCAGTCTTTAATCAAAGCGATTTAATCAAGGAATACCAAAGTGCCAGAATTTTTGTATACCCATCTTTGGCCAGCAAGGGGGAGACATTTGGTCTGGCGGTATTGGAAGCCATGAGTTGTGGTTGTGTGCCCCTGGTTTCATCCCTTCCATGTTTTGAAGATTTTATAAAGGAGGGCATCAATGGCAGTCGGGTAGGGCTCGATTCATTGGATGGTGTGGAGAAGTTATCTCATGCCCTACATACCCTGCTTAGAGGTGGTGCTCTCGAAGAGAAAAGTCAGCAGGCCATCCACACAGCAAAGAACTATCAAATTGGAATGATTGCTGAAAAATTCTTAAAAGATTTTAACGAAATGCTATCTTCCTAAAACCTGGATTTTACCCAAAAAACTCTTGGTTTTGTGGCCTGATTTCTATATTTTAAAACTTGTCATGAAAAGAAGCAAAGCCCTTGGTTTCTTATTCCTTTTATTGGTTGGATCGGCAGCTGTTTACACCCTGTCCTCCAAAAATATTACTGAGCCTGAAACGCAAGTATCCAAGCCTGCCGGCCTGATCCCTAACACCCTTCTAAACAGCGAAGGTAAAGAAGTATCCTCAGCCACCCTAACCGGGAAATATGTGGGCCTTTATTTCTCTGCCAGCTGGTGTGGGCCCTGCCGCTCCTTTACTCCCGAATTGATCAAATTTCGCAACCAGCACAAGGACAAGTTTGAGGTTGTTTTAGTGGGCGGAGATGGCTCTGCCAAAGACCAGGCAAAATATGTAAAGAAGTATGAGATGCCCTGGCTCTCTATGATCAACCAATCCGATGCCGCCAAACAGGCAAGTCAATCGCTTGGCGTGCAGTACATTCCTTTCTTGGTCATCCTGGACCCGGATGGGCAAGTGGTGAGTAAAGATGGGGTTAAGGAAATCCGCACATTAAAAAACGCTGCGATGGATAGCTGGATGGCATCTGCACCCAAGGGTGCGTAAAGACAGATTATTGCTAAGGCTTTAGAGCCTGACCGGTATTCCGGCTTCCTTCATCACTTGTTTGGTTTCTGGAATGGTGTATTCACCAAAGTGAAAAATACTGGCGACGAGAACGGCACTGGCTTTGCCTTTTAAAACCCCATCCACCATGTGCGATGGGTTACCAACTCCTCCCGATGCAATCACTGGTACTTCCACCGCCTCACTCACTGCACGGGTGAGTTCGAGATCGTAGCCTTGTTTGGTACCGTCGCAATCCATGCTGGTGAGTAGAATTTCCCCAGCTCCCCGGCGGACAACTTCCTGAGCCCATTCAATTGCATCCAATGCAGTGGGCTTTCGTCCACCATGGGTGTAAACCAGCCAGCCATCTCCATTTTCCCGACGCTTCGCATCGATTGCCACCACAATGCATTGGTTTCCAAAAGTGGATGTGGCATCATCGATCAAGTCGGGGTTGAGGATGGCCGCCGTGTTCATGCTCACTTTATCTGCCCCGGCAAGGAGCATGGATCGAATATCCTCGAGCTTTCGAATACCGCCTCCCACAGTCACGGGCATGAAGCAGGTGGCGACCGTACGCTCGACCACATCTCTCATCGTTTCCCGTTCGTCACTGGATGCGGTGATATCCAGAAAAACAAGTTCATCTGCCCCCTGCTGTTCATAGGCTTGGGCAACCTGTACGGGATCCCCCGCATCGCGTAATTCCTTAAATTTTACCCCTTTGACCACCCGGCCA
>JAYPAW010000112.1:0-3231 GCA_038123915.1 Opitutales bacterium | reverse complement strand
AATACGATTTGGCCTGAGGTATTGGGCTTTTTCAACAAACCGGCACTCAAAGGTGATTTGGGTGATCTTATTCTTGAAACCTACCGTCTCACCGGAAAAGAGAACACGATTATTTCTTTAGATAAACTTAAGGAAATGGGTTTTGATATGGCGACGAAGGCTGGTATTTCAATCGGAATTTTCGACATGATCATCCCCGATGAAAAGAAAGATCGTATCGTATCTGCGAGAAAAGAAATCGACAAGATTGAGGATCAATTTCGCAAAGGAATAATTACCAGGGGCGAAAGGCACAACAAGATCATCGATGTTTGGACATCAGCAACAGATGATATTGCTAAAAATGTCTTTGCCGCATTGGACGAAAACCTCGGAAAAGATACAATCAACCCTGTTTACTTAATGATGGACTCTGGTGCTCGGGGTAATCGTCAGCAGGTCCGACAGCTTTGTGGCATGCGTGGATTAATGGCCAAGCCCTCAGGCGAAATTATTGAGCAGCCGATCCTTTCTTCCTTCAGAGAAGGTCTATCCGTTCTGGAATATTTCATGTCCACTCATGGTGCTCGAAAAGGACTTGCGGATACAGCTTTGAAAACAGCGGATGCAGGTTACTTAACACGAAAGCTTTGTGATGTTGCTATGGATTGCGTGATCGCTAAAGAGGACGATCATCGACGTGACGGTGTTGTCAAAAAGGCTATCATGGAGGGTGACAACGAAATTGTTCCCCTTCGGGATCGTATTATCGGTCGTTATTCAGCAGAGGATATTGCAAATCCATCTAATCCTAGTGAAATCTTGGTTTCTTCTGGATCATTAATTACCGAAGCGATCGCTGACAATGTTGATGCATCTGGAATTACTCGGGTTCGGGTGATGTCCCCGCTGTCCAGTCGTATCAAAAATGGAATGACATCCATGGAGTATGGGATTGATCCATCAACCAACGCACTTGTCAAACAAGGTTCTGCAGTCGGCATTATAGCAGCACAATCCATTGGCGAGCCTGGAACCCAGCTTACCATGCGTACATTCCATATTGGAGGAATCGCAAGTGCAGGTAGAGAAGAACCAGTGATCCACATCCGAAAAGCTGGTAAACTCAAATTTGTTGGATTGCGTTTAGTAACACTTGCGAATGGACAACAGGTCTCCTTGAATAAAACTGGTTCCATTCAGGTGCTTGATCCAGATGGCAGAATTATTGATGATTATCCAGTACCTGCGGGTGCACTGCTTCACTTCAAAGATGAAGAGGAAGTAGAAGAATCAACTCTACTCGCACAATGGGACCCCTACAATATTCCCATTTTATCAGAAAAGAAGGGTATCATTGGTTTTGAAGACATGTTGCCCGGGGTTACAACGAAAGTTGAAAAGGATGCTTCGGGCGGAAAATCAATGGTTGTCATTGAACATAAAGAAGACCTCAACCCGCAAATTATTGTCAAAGACTCCAGCGGCAAGCCCATAGCGACCTACTCAGTTCCGACCGGTGCTCAAGTTGCTGTTGATGAAGGCACTCGTATTGATGCCGGATCCATTATTGCAAAAACCCCTAGGCAAGCATCGAAAACACAAGATATTACAGGTGGCTTGCCACGCGTAGCTGAATTGTTTGAAGCTCGTCGCCCCAAGGAAAGCAATGTCGGCCAAATGGCTAAAATCGATGGTATTATAACCGAGGCAGGTACCCTAAGATCCAAGAAAAGATTGTTAGTTACCAATGAGGATACAGGCCAAGTTGAAGAACACCTTATCCCGCATGGTAAGCATGTTTTGGTACAACACGGTGATTTTGTGCATAAAGGACAACTCATCACAGAAGGAGCTAAAGACCCGCATGAAATCTTAGAAATCTTGGGACCATCAGCTGTTCAGGAATATCTCATCGAAGAAATCCAAAAAGTTTATCGACTCCAGGGTGTAACGATCAATGACAAGCACCTTGAGGTTATTATTTCGAGAATGCTGTTCAAAGTAAGAATCACAGATCCCGGTGATGCGGAATTTTTCTGGGGAGACCAAATTGATAGATTTGCATTCTTGGATGCAAATGAGTCGATTGCCCAAAAGGGAGGAAAACCAGCAGAGGCTGAACCAATACTACTCGGTATTACAAAAGCCTCTCTAGAAACTGACAGTTTCATTTCTGCAGCATCTTTCCAGGAAACTACCCGAGTGCTTACCAATGCTGCAACTCTCGGAAAAGTAGATGAATTGAACGGATTTAAGGAAAATGTTATTATGGGTCATTTGATCCCTGCTGGAACAGGTTTACCAAAATGGAGACGATTAAAAGTAGATAGTTTGGGCACCAGTAACACAGAAACTATGACTGCCTAATTTACCCATTTCATTTATGTCTTGAAATTCTTGAAAATAAATTTACTTTAGATCCTTTACCCTCAAATTTCCACTATGCCTACGATTAACCAATTGGTACGAAAAAACCGCCGTTTACAAAAGGCGAAAACGAAATCACCAGCACTAAAGGCTTGTCCTTTTCGTAGAGGTGTTTGTGTACAGGTCACGACAAGAACACCTAAAAAACCAAATTCTGCAGTACGCAAAGTTGCAAAAGTTCGTCTTACAACGGGTTATGAGGTCATCGCTTACATCCCTGACGAAGGTCATAACCTGCAAGAGCACAGTATTGTCTTGTTACGGGGTGGGCGTGTGAAGGATTTGAATGGGGTGCGCTATCATATTGTCCGTGGCACTTTAGATTGTCAGGGAGTTGAAAAAAGACGCCGGAGTAGATCCAAGTATGGCGTAAAAAAACCTAAAAGCTGATTGACCCATGTCTAGAAGACGCCAAGCCAACAAAAGACCAGTGCAGCCAGACCCCCGTCATGGCAGCACACTGATCAGTTCCTTAATTAATATTGTCATGTTAGACGGTAAGAAATCTGTTGCTCAACGGGTTGTTTATTCGGCTATCGAAAAAATGGCAGAGAAGCTCGAAAAAGGTAATCCATTAGAATTAGTTCTTGGAGCGTTAGAAAATATTAGACCAAAGATTGAGGTAAAAAGCCGTCGGGTCGGTGGTGCCACATATCAGGTGCCCGTGGAAGTTGCGTTTGAGCGCCAACAAAGCCTTGCTTTTCGTTGGGTTGTTAATGCTGCATCTTCTCGTAAGGGTACGCCTATGGCAGATGCTTTAGCTAATGAGTTAATTGATGCTTATAACAACACGGGTTCTGTTGTAAAAAAACGCGAGGAAAC
>JAYPAW010000111.1:0-3255 GCA_038123915.1 Opitutales bacterium | reverse complement strand
GTGGAAACGGTGTTGAACTTCTTGCCCGTAGAAACATCCACAAAGGTGACGGGATTCAGAGTCGGATGAATATCTTTCTTCATCTGTAAAAGTAAAAAGAGATTAACCTTGGCGTGCTTTGAAGCGCGGGTTGGTTTTGTTAATTACATAGAGACGACCTTTGCGACGTACTACTTTGCAATCGGGGTGACGGTTTTTGAGAGTCTTAATGGATGATGCTACTTTCATGACAAAGATTCAAAAAATCAAAGTCTGGGTGGTTCGTCAATGAAAACTAATCGGCCCCTTGCGGATTTATCTAAATTTGGAATTGAACAATTTTTCTTATGCTTCATTATGGATTCCTTATGAGCGAAAATTCAGACGCCCCAACCAAGAGTAAAAACCCAGAGCACTACTCCTTTATGGACCGCGATGCCTTGGCCAAGTACACCACCGATACCGGTAAAATTTTGCCACGCAAATACACTGGGCTTACCCCCATGCAACAGCGCAAAGTGTCCCGCTTGATCAAGAAAGCCAGGCACATGCAGATCCTCAAGTAGAGGACAAAACTTCCTAAACGATTGCTCATCTCTGTAGATGATGCGGTCGCCCGGTTATCCAAGGGTGACATTGTTGCCCTACCCTCCGAAACTGTATACGGACTTGCTGGCTTAGCCCTCAAACCAAAGAGCGTGGAAGCAATCTACGCCCTGAAAGGCAGGCCTTCGACCAACCCACTGATCGTTCATGTATGCAGTGTGGAAACTGCAGAGAAACTCGCGGTTTTCTCCCCCCATGCATACAAAATGGCTGAGACCTTTTGGCCCGGCCCGCTCACCCTGATTCTCCCCAAAAAAGATTGTGTGCCTGATTTGGTGACAGCAGGCAACCCCACGGTCGCGTTGCGAATTCCACAACATCCTGTTTTTTTGGAAATCTTAAAAAGGCTGGGTCATCCCCTTGCTGCCCCCAGTGCCAACCCCTCAAACCGCACCAGCCCAACCGAAGCCAAGCATTTGATGGAATTATTTGGGGAGAAATGCCCGCCCACGGTAGATGGGGGAAAATGTGCCGTTGGGATAGAATCTACAGTACTTGATCTCTCCCAGGAAATCCCCACGATTTTAAGACCCGGAGCAATTACCCGAAAACTGATTAAAGAAAGAACAGGATTGGATGTACGAATTTTGCAGGAGGAAACTGCTAACCCTGCACAAAAGTCCACTCAAACAAGCATGATTTCCCCAGGGATGCAGGCAGTTCATTATGCCCCGAAAACCCCTCTTTTTTTGTACTCTTCGATCGAAAATTTCCAGAGGAAAAACTCCTATAAATCTGGTGATCTGGTGGTCCTTTCAAATGCCCAAAAAAGGGCTGAATTATTGGAAGATATTTCGGAACTTTTTACCCTTTCTGAAGATGGGAATCCGCATAGGATTGCCCAAAATTTATACGGGATGCTGATTGAATTGGATGCGAGGAAAGCGAATTGTATTCACCTAATTTTTACCGAAGAACCAAGAGGGGTGAATCGTGCAACCTGGGACCGATTAACCCGTGCCCAAACGAAACAGTGAAGAAACATGGCTGATTTAGGCAACTCCTGAATCAGGCACAGACCAACAATCGCTTGCAATCATGCCAGATTTACTATTGCAATGTAAAAAATTCATTATCTTTAGATTATGTCGCGCAAGTTAAACAGAGGCCTTTTTCTTTCACTTCTTGCAACCCTTGTGGTTGGCAGCCCATCTTTTGGTCAGACCGATGCCCAACTGCGCGACCCTGAGTTTTTGATCAAGCAGTACAATGATCTGGCGGCAAAGCACAATGCTTTGGTGGAGAAGACACGTTCAGTTGTAATCGAGAGGCTCAATGCTCCCGCAGTGGTTACCCAGTCCCCGGAAACAGCAAAACTGCAGGATGATTTAAATGAAGCAATGGGGCAGATTGCGGCCTTGGAAGCCCAGTTGCTCAAACTAAAACAGGAAGGTTTGCGCAGTGTAAACAGCAACCAATATCTCGATGAAACGAACGCCCGCTTGCGTCGCCAACTGCAGCAACTGAAGGCAGATGAAAAGGAGCTCGAGGTAAGAAATCAGGAACTTGCTTTGGAAAATCGAAAGCTCGAACAATCGATGGATAATTTTAATTCTGCGGAGGAGAGTGCTTACTCAAAAATCCGCAACCTGGAACTAGCTAATTCTACCCTCGAGCGAAAAGCCAAAGACTTGCGTGCTGATATGAGCCAAACCCGTGCGGAAAACAATAAGCTGGAAGCACAGTTGGAACGCCTGACTAAGGAGAACTCAAAATTAAGCCAAAAAATTGCATCCCTCGGAATCGATCAAGAGACTTCCGATTCCAGACTTAGCGAAATGAAGGCCCTGATGAGAGATGCACAAAATGAGGCCAAAATGTTGGAAAATGAGGAATTTGTATTACGCGATGAATTATCCAATGCCCGCAATGAGATTGCCCGGTTAAATGGCATCCTGGCATTGGAACAGGATCGCTCCTCCCTCGTCCTAGACGACAAGGAAGATCTGGCTCAAGAAGTGAGTGATTTGCAGGTGGAAAACGATGCCTTGCGTGCTCAGGTGGCAAGCCTGCAGCAAATCAATACCGATCTAACCATGGAAGCTCAGAGGCAGGGTGAAAATGCCCGGGTCATTGAAATGAGCAACAACGATCTACGCTCCAACCTGGAGCGCTTATCCACCCGGAACGATTCCTTGTTGGATACAGATATGGCCCAGAAAGAAGAACTGAGTGTCTTGCGTGCAGAATTAAACAACCTGGCGATGCAAGAATCCAGAATTTCCAATGAGATGGTGGGGCTAAGAGATTCCAATGAAATGCTTTTGGCCAAAACATCTGCATTGGAAGCTGAAAATGCAGATATGTTAAGAGCCGTTGATTTGATGAGGGAAGAGATTGAGAACATTGAATCCAATGAAAGAAACCTCATCACCAAGCTCAAGGATTTGGATCAGGAAAACCAGCAACTGATGACTCAGAGTGGTTCTCTCCACGACGAGCGTGGTTTCTTCAAGGATAAGTCCAGAGATTTGGAAATTCAATTAAACCGTGCTGTAGCCAGTGAAAGATTACTCAGTCAGGAAGCTGGTATCCTGGAAGCGAACATCCGGGAGCTTGAGAAAAAGATCAAGGGTTTGGAAAATGCAGGCAGTACAGAGTACCAGGAATTACTCGCAGAAACCAGAGAGCTTGAATCGGAGTACTCTGAAGTTCTTGCCCGCGAGCAGG
>JAYPAW010000110.1:0-3257 GCA_038123915.1 Opitutales bacterium | reverse complement strand
GATTGTATTCCTCCAACTTAATCAGTTCAAAGTGCTGATCGAGCTCGCCCAGTTGTTTTTTTAGTTCTGGTAAAAGTTCTTCAGAAGAAGATATTTCGGATGCGGATTCCTCGCTATTTACCGAAGAATTTGGGTCGTATTTCACCAACATTTCTTTTGCTAAAATGGATTCCGGCCCTTGTGTAACTGAACTTTTAAAAAGGGTTTTGACCATCGTTTGAGAGAAAATATGGAGGGCGTCCCTGGCGTCGTAGGCTAAAAAATATCTGGTTGATACTGTAGCTCGGTTATCCAGCCTGAATGTAAATTTATATTCTTTTAATGAAAGATTAGATTCTTGAGCTTTTGTGGGCATATCGAGATGAAACCGCGTGAACGATAATTAAATTTATACCTAATTTAACTTTAAATTAGCAATCTCTTGAGTAGAACATTCTCACCACAATTCGATTGCTACAATTCTTATTATTACAATGATTTTACGAACCCCATGAATCGTGCAGTTGAAATTGTAAATTCCTTGCGTGCCGGAATGGCTACGATGCTGAATCAGGATAGTCCCCAAAGAGTAAGCACTCTAAGGATGTTCAATTTCGAAAAAAATCGTGTGTCCTTGAGAATGGAACTCATCGATGATGAAATGGGTAGCCAGCCTATTGGAATGATTGATGTGACCGAGTTTCCTACAGGTGCCAAGAGCCAATCAAGTTGCAACTGCTTTATGACAGACCTGGCCACAGGGAAGAGTGAGAAATTAATGCTCAAGTTAAACACGCCTGAGCAAAAAAACACAGAATGTGCCAAAGTGTTTAACTTCTTCCGCAAAGTACTAAATTTACCAAGCATTGGTGAAAAAACCGATACACCTGTGGATTCATCCCCCCCCATAACTCCAGTGCAAGAAATGGCTGAAACTGATGATGTGCGAATGTACCCACCCGCGGATGGGAAGATGCCAGAGCAACCGAGAGGGGCCCAATAAAATCTAGAAACCTTTACCGCCGAAATAAATCTTTCGCCTCTACGCGGGTAAGCGTGCCTAGTTTCTCAAGTTCGCTTTGGTCAATTTTAGTAGAATCCCCAACAATAGAAAAGAGGATGGGCCGGGACTGAATCTTTTCAGAGTAGAAATTCGCGAACTCTTTCATATTTGCTTCCTCTAATTTTTGATAACGAGATTCTCGAGGATCCATCTTGAGACCCAAAGCGTCGACATCGTAGACAAAACCAGGGATGGCACGGGATGCAATCGGGTTGGTCCGGTAGGTGCTGAGAAGAGAGGTTTGAGCGGACGACCACCGGTTTGTACTTAGGGGCATATCCTTGAGTAATGACAGGAATGCATGGACAGCATCCAAGGTTTTGTCGGCCTGGCAACCAATGGACCCAACCAACACATTTTCCTCATTCTGGCGGGTTGGTGTAAAGAACCTGGCCCAGGCAGAATATGCAAGAGCTCTGGCTTCTCTAAGTTCCTGAAAAACCAGTCCCGCCATACCGCCGCCAAAATACTCGTTAAAAATCTGGACAGAGGGTGTGATAGCTTCATCCAGTAAACCGGATGAAAATTCTAGGCGAACCTGGGCTTGTGCCATTTCTTTGTGTAGGAAGAAAACTTGATTAGCCGGAGGATTAATCGACCGATCGGGTTTCACAGATGGAGGCTGGTTTTTGGGCTGCATTCCAATGAATGAGTCCTTGAGCAAGGAGACCACTTCTTCAGGAGATCGGGGTCCGAAATATAAAACCGTGCGGGGGGATGAAACCGTTTGTTTTAGGATTTCGGAAAGGGATGCGACCGTAGACTGATTAAGTTCATCATCTGAAGCCCGTTTTAAGTACCTCGAACCTCCTCCATACCTATGAAAATGTGCAAGTGCATGAGAAAGAGCGTTGGGATCCTTTTGCTCATCATCCCTTTCGGAAAGGATAATCCCTTTGGTTTGGTTCCAAACTTCATCGGATGAATGGGGATGCAAAAAATGATCTTCACATAGTCCGATAGACGCCTGAAAGTTTTCATCTAATCCATTGATTGAAAAGTTTGAAAAGTGCTCCTGGATACCAAAGGCGAAGTCAGTGCCAAGTCTGTACCATTCGACTTTAAGATCTTCAGAATTCATCGATCCTGCACCTGCCCGATCCAGCATCCTCTTGGCAAAGGAAAGAAGAGGTTGGTGATCAAAGCCCATTTCCATTCTAACTTCTAAATTAAAAAGATCGTTGAGTGGATTAAATGCGTGAATTAACCGCACATCTGCGGAGATTTGATGAAGGGTGAAATCTTTCTCTTCCTTTAAAAACTTGGGAAGCAATGGATCAAAAGGTAATTCCTGAACCTGCTGCATAAAGGTAGATTCCTTGTTGGGATCGATCGACAAAGGATCAATCGGCGGTTTCTCGATGGAGGGCAGGTCGTGTTGGGCGTCCACTCGAAAACCAACCACATAATCTTTATTGTAATATTTTTGAGCAACCCGGATGACATCCTCCTTGGTTACCTTTTCAAGATCAGAGATTTCGTTGAGAGTTACCTCCCAATCCACAAATGCAAGGAAAGTATCCCGGAGCAGTTCCACACGCTTATCGTTGCGCTCGTAATTTTCTTTTTGCCGTTTCTTGAAGTCATTAATCACGGCCTTGAGAATCCAGGGATCAAAATCTCCTTTTTTGATTCGGTCGACTTGTTCGAGAAGCAAGGTTTCCACCTGTTCCAAGGTTTGATCCTTTTTGGGAATACCATAGAGGAAGTGGGCCCCGTAATCGTTCATGTTTTGAGGATAGCAACCCGCGGATCGAACTTTTTGTTTATCGACTAAGTCGAGATTGATCAGACCAGCTACTGAATTATCGAGGATCATATCAATGAGCCGTAGAGCAGCGTAATCTTGGTGGTGTCTGGGAGCGGTACGAAAAGCGATGACAACCTGTTCCTCACCCAGATACTCAACCTGTACAAATTCACGACCATTCAAGGGGGCTTCTTCCCACTCGGGTTCGGGGCGAAGCGGATTGGGGTTCTTCCAGCCCGAAAAGTATTTTTCGATGGTATCAAAGGTAGCATCTGGGTCTAAATCTCCGGATAGGCAGATGGCCATGTTTTTAGGGACATAGTGAGTGGAATAAAAATCCTCAATGGCATAGATCGATGGATTTTTGAGGTGATCTACCGTGCCAAGGGTAGACTGCTGTCCGTATGGGTGGACTTTAAAAAGCAGATTGTTGACCGCCCGATAAATCAAGCGGTGCTTATTATC
>JAYPAW010000109.1:0-3264 GCA_038123915.1 Opitutales bacterium | reverse complement strand
AAACTTTATGGTGGATAATGGTAAAGTTTGATCCATCAGCATTATGCAAGTGGAGTAAGGGGAATTGGAACCTTTGTCCTCCTGAAAAAATCTCAGGATTTACCATAGATTCAAGAAAGGTAAATCAAGGTGATTTGTTTGTCGCATTGCGGGCAGAGCGGGATGGTCATAACTTCTTAAAGCAGGCAATTTCTCAGGGTGCTGTAGGCGGAGTGGTTGATCACTTGGTCGAAGGTGTGAGTCAGCCACAATTAGTCGTCGATAATACGGAGGTTGCATTTCAGGAGATTGCTAAATGGCATCGAAAGAATTTCGATGGCACAGTGATTGGAGTTACCGGGAGTTGTGGCAAAACCTCAACCAAGGAAATGCTGGCTATGATTTTACCAGATTCTCTGAGCACAACAGGAAATTTGAATAATCATCTCGGTGTTCCACTAACACTTTGTCGATTATCATCAGGTTTGGATAAATATGCTGTGGTCGAGGCAGGAATAAATTCAGTCGATGAGATGCAATTGTTGACGAGTTTAATCGAGCCAGATGTAACCGTTATCACTTCTGTAAGTCACTCTCATTTGCAAGGTTTGGGTACAATTGAAAAGGTAGCTGAGGAAAAAATAAAACTGTGGTTAGAATCTGATCAATGTAGGCTGGCTGTATTTCCTCAAGCTTTATTGGAATTTAATGCCTTTTCGGATGTAATCCAGTCCAGGGACGATTACATTGCAGTTGCAAGAGAGGATGGATGTCTTGAACTTTCTGAAAATCTCGTAATTTACGATTTTTCGACTGAAACAAACGAGCGTGGGTACTCACAAAATTTAGAGATTAAAAGGTGTGGGTACCCACCTCTTGTTATTCGTGTCCCCAATGTTTCTGAGGGAATGATCTGCAATATGGTTCTTGCTTTTGTAACCGCATGGAAGCTTGGAGTATCGGATCAAGAAATTTCTGAACGCCTACCCCAATACAGGCCCTCTGGCCTACGAGGCACTTGCCTCGTAGGCAGAGGATGTTCTTATGTGGTGGATTGTTACAATGCCAATCCTGCCTCTATGCTGGACAGTATTCGCTTTTTTCATAGTCAATTTCCTGATTCTCCCAGACTTCTTGTTTTGGGTGGGATGAAGGAATTGGGAGAGGCCAGTGAGTTGTTGCACAAAAACACCGGTACCCAGATATCTATGCACCCTTCAGATCAAGCGATCATCATTGGAGAGGATGCTCGACCAATGGCTCTTGGAATGATTGAGAACGGAGGGATCGCAGAGAACATAACGGTATTACCTGAACCCGAACTGGCCAGGCCTCTCATCGAAGGCTTTCGGGGGGCTGTTTTGATTAAAGGGAGTCGCTCTTATCAACTTGAAGACTTGATCCCATTTTGGGCAGTTGAAGAAAAAGAGGAAATGATGCTGGCATGCTGAGTTGGTTGCAGTTTGGAGAAGATATATGGGGGCCGCTTAGACTGTTTCAATATATCTCTGTTCGTGCTTTAGGGGCGGGCCTTACTGCTTTAATTATTGGATTCTGGGTAGGCCCATTTCTTATATCTATTCTTAAAAAGATCGGTGCCAAACAAGCCTTTCGTGATAAAGAAGAGGTTGGTGAACTCGCAGATTTACATCTTGAAAAATCCCATACGCCCACCATGGGCGGAATACTGATCTTTATTTCAGTCGGGATCAGTACAATTCTTTGGGCTGAACCCAATGTTTATGTATGCACAGCACTGTTAACTTACACATTGCTGACTATAGTAGGTTTTACCGATGATTACCTAAAGGTTTCCAAAAAAAACAGCAAAGGTTTGCCAGGGAAATTCAAGTTGCTTGGTCAACTCATAACAACAGGGGTGGCCCTCTTTCTTCTTTTGGGCCCTTTTGCGAATCAATTAAGTGGAGTAGGCTCAGAAAGTCTGGGGAGTGTAGATAAGATGCGAGAATTTTGGGTGCCCTTTGTTAGTTATGAGGATAAAAGTTGCGTTCCTGTTCTTTCTTTAAGTGTGTTATCTCTCTTATTCTTAGTAACCCTAACCGGTACGAGTAATGCGATAAACTTAACAGATGGACTAGATGGACTCGCGATAGGGTGCACAGTTACTGTTGCCCTGACTTATGCGATTATGGCTTACGCATCTGGGAATTTCCTGATTGCTGATTACCTGAAAATTAGCTGGGTTCCTGGTACTGGGGAGTTGGCTATTTTGTGTACCGCTCTGCTAGGAGGAAGTTTGGCATTCCTCTGGTATAATGCACATCCTGCAGAAGTATTTATGGGAGATACTGGATCGTTGGCTATTGGTGGACTGATTGGGATTGTTGCCCTAATGATTCACCAACCACTTACCCTGATCATCGTTGGGGGAATTTTTGTAATGGAAGCAAGCTCGGTGATCATTCAAGTTTTTTCTTTTAAAACCAGAGGTAAGCGGGTTTTCTTGATGTCTCCCATTCATCACCATTTTGAATTGAAAGGGTGGAAGGAAACTAAAGTGGTTATTAGGTTTTGGATTTTATCCCTCCTGTTTGCACTCATAGGTCTTGCCACACTCAAGCTAAGATAATGATAGCAAGGGCACAGATAAAATCTTTGATGTCACACCCTGGGGAAGTCGCGATCTTAGGTGGAGGAGTGAGTGGGGTTGCGGCACGAAAAGTATTAGAAAATCAGGGTAAATGCTGTACTCTTTACTCGGAAGAAGGAAATATTTTTGATGAGACAGCTGCACAAGACTGCTCATTTGTTGTGGTAAGCCCAGGCTTTGCTCCAGCACACAGTTGGATCCAGATAGCTAAAGAGGCGAAGAAAGCCTGTTTGTCTGAAATTGATTTGGGTCTGATGTTCTCTTCCGCTGATGAGATCGTGGCGGTAACAGGTACAAATGGAAAGACTTCACTGACGGGGATCCTTACCCATATTTCGAATCGTTTACAAGTCCCTGCACTAAGTTTGGGGAACATCGGTGTGGCGTTATGCGATGCTGTGTCAAAAGAGCAAGATCAAGGAAAATTGATTTTTCATGAAACCAGCTCCTTTCAATGCCAGCATACAAATTTCTTTGAACCTGATTCTGCGATTTGGATTAATTTTGCACCGGATCACTTAGATTATCATGGAACAACCCAAGAGTACTTTTATTCTAAACTAAAATTAATTCATTCCTGTAAAAACCCGGATCGGGTTTATCTGGGTACATCTGTATTTCAATATGCTCAGAAGTTTGGAATTCCTATGAATCCACTTTTTCGAAAAATTGAG
>JAYPAW010000108.1:0-3270 GCA_038123915.1 Opitutales bacterium | reverse complement strand
TGAAAATCCTTGTGTCCCCAGTTCGATTCTGGGTTTCGCCACCACCAAAGAATTTTAGCTTATGCTTCATTGTATAACAAGTAGCTGAAAACCTCTAAGAATCGTTTTCTTGCATTGATGTCTTTTTCTTTCTGACTTAGTCGTACAAGCGAAGATGGCTATTGAAGATCTAATCCCCCTCGATGTTCTCTACGGAAAACCAGAGAAGAAAAAGAAGAAAATAGATAAAGAAGCGATGGGCTCTTCTCTTATGAGAATTCCTAGGATGAAGGTAGAGGTGGTCCGAGACTTAATTGATCTCGGCATTCGTGAAATTTTTGAACTCTCGGGCAGAGCTCCTGAAACCATTTTTGAAGAAATTCAAAAACTTAAACCTACTACCGAACAATGGAAGCTGCCCTACATCCGAATGGCAGTATACTTCAGCGAAGTAAATTTACCTGACCCCAAAAAATTACACCCGCAAGTTTGGGTTGATCCGTCGAGCTAAGAATTTGAGTCGAGTTTCTCTTTGGCTCTCTTCGTTTGCCAAACCATAAAGAGGCCATAGGCAAAAAAAAGAAAGCCGTTTATTGATACAAGTGGATTATGGAGATTATTTAAGCCAACTATAAAAAGAACAACACCCACAAGACTGAATATCCATCCAAAAATCGACCTGTAGAAAATCACTCTTCTGAAGTGATTAATTCTTCGATTTTTTTCATTTTCTGAAATATTTTTCATTTTCAATTCAAGAATCTAAAAGCTCTAATTTCGATCCAAATCCATAGAATCTTGATTCAAAGATGATTGCTTCCAGACAGAGAGTTGCAGATTTTCTTGCATCAAATCATCAAAAAACATCTCAGCTCTCTTATGCAACCTTTGAACCTCAAGCATAGCCTGCTTACGAATGGTATTTTTACACAGGGTAAAGGCAGCCAAGTCGACGAATGCAACATCATCCTCAATAGTTTCGAGATAGTCCAGTATGTCTTTACTCGTCTCCCCACCAAGAAGTTTGTTTTGAACAAGTGCATCGTAAATTTTATTTCGATATTCTTTTGTATCTTTTTCTATAATTGTTTCTAAAGGCTCAACCTTCAGAATTCTGTAAGGACCTTCATCATCTATAGACCTGATTCGAACACGCGAGAGGCCTTGCAGCATAACAAATGAAGTTCCATCATCATTCTCTTTGGAAACTCGAACCAAACCAGCAGTTGCCACTTCAAAAGGAGGTTCATCTAAGTGATCATCGGTCAATGTTTGATCACGCTCAGCCACAACCGCAAATATCCGATCCTGATTTAAAACATCAGAAAGCATTTTTTTGTAACGATCCTCAAAAATTCTGAGTGGCAACATTGCCTGGGGAAATAATACTACATCGCGTAAAGTCATCGCCGGAATACGAGAGGGGATATTCATCCCAATGTATTCAATAGATAAATATCAACGAATCAAACAATGAATTAAGCGAATCTATAAATAAAATAAAGAAAGCTTAATTTATTGAGCCCAAGCAGCATCCTTAAGGTCTAGATTTAGAATATTATCACCATTGTTGAGGTTCACTGGCTTGGACCAAACCACACCAACTTGGCCAAGAGTGGATGCACCTACAATATAATACTGCCCATCCGCTAAAGCATCCACATTCCCTACCCCCAAAGAATTAGTTTTAATTCTTCTCAAACTGGAACGGGCAAGCGCATTTCTAATTTTGGCAGCTACCCCGGGGAACTGGTATCCTCTTTGAACTGATCTTGCCCAATACTCCGCATGCGAAAGGATACCTTGTTGGGTAGGTGGTTTGATTCCCTCTTCCGAAAGAATTTCAGATAAGTCCCGATCAACCAAAAAGAACTCGGTAAATCCGGCTGGGCGTATTTTGTTATCTAAGAATTGTACCTTCGCTTGAATTTGTAAATTTGCACTTCCCCCCTCTTCATTTTTTATGGAAACAGGTGCGGATGATCTGGGGAGTATATCTCTTGGCCGAGTAGGCGAATATTCTGGAAGCTCAGTTCTTCGCGTATTTCCATAGGAAATCGAACTTGAAGATCTCGGCCGATCCACAATGCTATCTAGGTTCGTGGAAAAATTACTAGGATTCGAGACTTGTATCATCGAACCTCGATTCCCTCCACCCTGTAAAACGCGGATTGCTTCACGGGCAGCAACTAAGGCTTTTTCAAGGGATTGTATTCGGTTTTTCGCGTCTCCGAGTTCCTCGTTTAACAAATCAGCTTTAAGCTTAGATGCTTTTCCTCGCTCCAACACTTCTTGCCTGATCGATCTAGCATCAGAGAGCTCATTCTTTAAATCATCAATAATGATGCGCTCCTGATCAAGTTCTACAGTAAGAGCAAGGTTTCGTTGGTTTAAATCTTTGATCCTGTCCTCTAACTGGTCTTTTCCAGGAACCGAGCTTAAAGTGGCAATCTGTTCCTTGAGCAAGAGATTCTGGGACTTAAGTTCTTCAATCTCATCTAGCTGCACAGAAGAAATAGAAGGTTGGTTTGGAACCAAGCCACGTTCCATGCTTCTCAAACGATCTTGTAATGAAATCAAATTTCGATTGGCAAATTCTAGCTCCTCCCTAAGCCTTTGAGTTTCCATCTTTGCCTGACTGCTGGTATCTTCGGCATTTTGTAACTGCATTTGAAGTTGTAAGATCTGATTTCTGGATGTGTCATTAGAGGTAACTGCAGAAGTTTGAGCAAGTTCATCTCTAAGTCCTCGGATGCGGGAATCTTTTTCTGTTACCTGATTTTGTAGATTTGCATTTTCACGAGCAAGCCTGTTGATCTCTTGTTGCATGCCTTCTCCTGCCTCATTAGCCTGATTCCTTGCACTGGCAAGAGACACATCGCGAAGCCTTCTATTTTCATCTTCCAATGTGTTAAGGCTTCTCTTGAGTCCACTAAATTCATTCATAACCCCCTGAAGTTCCTCATTCAGGCGGGTGCCTTCATCTCGGCTCGATCTCAATTTATCCTCAAGTTCTTTAACTCTCGGATCGGTCATTTCCTGAATACTTATGAGGTCGCTTTGCAAAGCTAACATCTCTTGCTGTAACTCAACAAATCTTGGATCATTAGAAATGTCACTTCCTTGTTGGATTCTCTGCTCAAGAGCAGTTACCAAATCTTCTGTTTCCGATCTCAATTGCTCTGAATTCCTGAGAGCATTGGTCAATTCATCGATACGGGATTGGGCACGATCCTGAGCTTCATTCGCTCGACGAGTGATATCTGCAATCGAGTCCTGGGATGGATCAAG
>JAYPAW010000107.1:0-3324 GCA_038123915.1 Opitutales bacterium | reverse complement strand
CGATTGGCATAGGCTGAAAAGTCAAAGGCCAAACCATCTTTTTCCCAATCAATTTCATATTTAAAGTTTGTGAGCTTGGAATAACGAAGCAGCTCATAGCCCGTGGAGGGATCATGCTCCGGAAGGTTACTCAAGATGGGCGAGGTTTGGTTTACCTCAGAGGAAAGTAAGGTCGTTTGGCCTAGAATAATTTCCCCTTCTATAACCTCACCCGATGAATCATCAGACTGATTGGCCTCCTGACTATCCAGATTTTCCTCTTCGATTTCATCTGGCACGAAAGCAGAAGTCTTTGGTTCTTTTGGGTAAACAGATATTGGATCTCCAACTTCGTTAAAAACAGTCAACTCTTCTGCCCTTTCCTCGGGTGAGGAACAGGCAAATCCAAGCAGCAGTGAGGATAGGCTTACAGAGTGAATTCTCCATAAGTTGGCTTTAAAAAGGGTTACCCCAAAATGGGCGGCAAGGTTTGGCTTCTTATCCATCAGCGTTCAATGAGTTCTGCAAATTAGAACGATAAAGGGTACGGGCAGGAAGCCAGGCACTGAGGAGACCTAGTCCGAGAATCGCTCCACAGGTTTGGAGAGTGATCCAATCAAAAAGTGGGAACCCCATCGATACACCAACCTGTAATTTAATCAGCGAAGAAAGCCCTAGCGATAAAGCCATATAGACCAACCAGGAACCAATCGAACCACACAAAGCAATCAATAAGGATTGCCAGAGTATAGCACCTGTAACCACCGACCGACTCGCTCCCAAACATCGAAGCACTGCGAACTCACGCCTTCTCTCATGCATTGTTGATCGAAGAGTTGCCAGGATGATGAGGGCACCCACCAGGGCCATCAATAGAGCCAATCCAGCCACCGATTTTTCCAGCCAGGCAAAGCGATTAAAAAAAGAAGAGAGAATCGCAGGCACTGGCCAGGCAAATGTGGCCCGATCTCCCTGCTTGTTATATTTTACATCCAATGCCAGCCCAGAAGAGCCCCTCAAGTTTAATAAAACTCCACTTATCGAATCGACCGCCTCTGGATCATGACCCTCCATCATCTGCACTCCCTTAAGCGGAATCCAAATCACCTGGTCCGCGGGTGTACCTGTTGGTTCTAAAATTCCTACAACCAAGTACACATCATCGTGCTTGGTATCTGGGTTATACTCTAAGCCATGATAAGGATGAAATCGATCCCCCAACTGCAAACCTAATTTCCCCGCTACTTGTGCACCAACCAAGGCTTCCTTGGCTACATTCGAAAAAATCCTGCCAGGGGATTGAACCTGATAATGTTTTCCCTGTTTCCAATGGTGTTGAAGAAACATTTCAGGAAGTGTCCCCACAATTCGGTATCCAAGGTAATTATCACCCAAAGCAAAGGGATAGGCCTCAGATACGCCTGGGTGATCACGAACGGCCTCATACTGATCCCAACTCAAGTTGCCAGGAGAGTTTTCTATATGGAACAAGGCATTTAAAACAAGTTGTAGTTGAGACCCTCTTGCACCCAGTACAGCATCAAAACCACCTGCAGAGTGAGCAAAGGCTGACTTTACGGACTGCTTGGCCTGCCATGCTCCCATAAATAAACCTCCAGATAGAGCGATGGTGAAAATCGCGATCGAACTCGTTAGCCTGCTTTGTTGAATCGCTCGCCAAGCAAAACGAAAAGATATAAAACTTGTGTTCATTTTAGCTTTTTGCAACTGCATCAATCAACCGGGTGACCTACCTGAACTTGGTTCAGTTCTTCCCAATCAATCGGATCCTCAAACTGCTCAATCACTCTGGGGTCATGGCTAACCAGGATTAAAGAGCTTCCCCACTCTTCGCAGAGGGAACATAAAAGAGAGAGGACATAATCGGTATTTGCCGGATCTAAATTGCCGGTCGGCTCATCTGCCAATACCACCTTAGGTTGATTTACCAAAGCTCGAGCAATGGCAACCCGTTGTTGCTGACCGATAGAGAGCTGGTCCGGGAGGTGGTTCTGGCGATCCGCTAATCCAACAGATTCAAGAAGATCGAGTGCCCTGCCACAATCCGCAATTCCGTTGATATCCATAGCCATTCTTACATTCTCCAAGCAGTTAAACCCTTTAAGTAAATTGAAGGATTGGAAAATGTATCCGATTTTGCCTGCTCGAAGGATATCTCTTTGATGTTCTTTGAGGGCAAAGATCGCCTGTCCATCGATAGCAATCTCTCCTTCATCTGGGCGGATGATCCCAGCCAATAAATGCAGGAAAGTTGTTTTCCCACTACCACTCGCACCACGCATCGCAACTTGTTGTTTGTCGTGTAGCTCAAAAGATGGAACATCAAGGATAGGCTCTTGGCTACCATTGGGAGAAAGATAAGATTTCTTTAAGTCTTTTACGCTTACTACAGGCATGGATGATTTAATCATTAGGTGATCAAATGTATTGGGGCAAGTTGGATGCGGTAAGTCACTCGATTTCGTTTTCAAACTTTACAAAAGAATTCGACTCTTCCATGAATGTAATCCGATCTGAAACTGTGGTGGATTTCAAGAAGGTAAAATCAAATTCTAAGTGGGGAGTGATTCCTTACAGGTTGCTCGATTCAGGAAAAATTGAGGTTTTAATCATTTCCACAAGGCGAAAGAACTGGAGCTTACCCAAGGGTAATCTAATCAAAAATATTGGCCCAAAAAGAACTGCATTACTGGAGGCTTATGAGGAAGCAGGGATCGATGGCGTCCTCCAACCCAAACCTATTTTATGTTCGATTGGCAGAACCTGTATTTATTTTTTCCCTATGGAGGTAACCAAGGTGTTTGAGGACTGGCCAGAAGCCGACTTTAGAAAACGAAAGTGGATCCAACTAAACAAAGCCAGGGACATGCTTCATCATCGCTGCATGGGTAAAATCCTCACAAAATTCTTCTGCCAAAAAAACTGATTTCCTTTGTCCCCGGATACCTCTTATTTTTATAAAAAGTAAATGAGGCACCGAACATTTGATACAGGAAAAAACACTCCGTTTTTTCGCCCCCCAAAATACACCGGTATTACCCTTTCCCTACTCTCGATTTTTGTACTGGTGAGCATGCTTGCGGTCTGGGAAAAAATGGTGCAAACGCCAAACTTACCAAACCTGCACATTCTAGCATGGGATTCTACCAAGCTTCCGCTCGAAAGAATCCGAAAAGTGTTCCAACAAGAAGCTCGCTGCATCGTGACGATCCAATACCAAAATCAAAGCGAAATCCTTGAATCAATCATATCCAAAAACATTTCGATCGACTCTGCCTGGGATGTGCTGATCTTACCTGCTTCAAAAGATTTTTATGAATTATT
>JAYPAW010000106.1:0-3324 GCA_038123915.1 Opitutales bacterium | reverse complement strand
AGTGGACAGCAATGAATGGAGATCTGGCACGATCACTATTTTGATGAATTGACTGAGCAAATAATTCTTTTCCAGTACCAGTTTCACCAGTAAGCAGCACAGTTGCCCTGGAAGGCCCAACAAGCTTTACTTTTTCGATAACACTTTCAAGGGCTGAAGAGCTACCCATAATTTTATCAAAATGAAATTTTTTATCTAACCTCTCATGGAGTTGATCGTTTTCAGATTTAAGCCTTTTTTCCCTTAGCCCTCTTTTGATAAGTAATTCAAGTTGTTCCAAGTTGACTGGTTTGGGTAAAAAATCAAAGGCTCCTCTCTTCATGGCTTCGACTGCGACATCCACTTCGCCATAAGCAGTCATCATAATGCAAAGGGGTTTTGAGGGCTGACGGATTGCTAAGTCTATAACCTTCATTCCTGAATCACCTGGCATCCTTAAATCTGTGAGTACAACCTGAAAAACTTCGGTTTCGAGTGCGAGGGCAGCTTCTTCTGCACTGCTTGCACAAAATACTTCAAATTCATCCTCGAGAGCCAACTCAAGTCCCTCCCGAGTATGAGCTTCATCATCAACAATTAACAAATTCTCTTTCATTAATTTTTATTTTTGCTCCAAATATCGAACCCTTGATACTTTTCGGGGAAATTTAAGTGTCACAATGGTTCCAGATCCATGCTTACTGTCGATCCCTACTTCTCCGCCATGATTCCGCATCGTGCGATGCACAATCATCATACCAATGCCATTGCCTTGCTTTTTGGTAGTAAAGTAAGGCTCAAATACTTTTGATGCGTTTTCTTTTTTAATACCTTCCCCATGGTCAATAATTTGTACGATAATAAAATCATCATCCCCGGAAATTAATATGCGTATTTCAGAATGATCAGGAATTGCATCTACAGCATTTCCTATTACATTAAAAAATACTTGCTTAATTTGCTCAGAATCTCCCTTTATGATTGGGTCTTTTGATTTTGATTCTAATTCAATTTTTATTTTCTTACCGCTCAATTCTCGCTCTTTTAGATGCAAAATTTCTTCGATAATAGATAGTAAATTTAATTCTTTGAAATCAGGTGTTGAAGGGCGTATTGCTTTAAGGAAATGCAAGATGATAGAATCCAACCTATCGACCTCTTTAGTACATGATTGGAGAGACTTTTCTAGCTTTGCTTTAACATTTGTAGCTAAATCTGCTTTCTTCAATGTTCTATGAAGAACCTGCAGGTGAATGTTTACTGAATTTAGAGGGTTTCCCAATTCATGAGCAACACCTGCAGCTAAGTCCATAATACTGGATACTTTCTCGTTTTCGATTTGTTCCTCCACATTGGTTTTTTCTTCGGTTATATCGGTGAGTACAACAGCAAGCCCAGCATCCTGAGATGAGGACTTTTCGCTTACCGTACCCTCGATGGGAACTGCATAAATTCTTAGGTATCTTTTGTCTGGGTAGCTAATTAAAACTTCCCGAACGATCACCTCCGGACGAACATCATCGGAAAATCGATCGATCCCCAATGACTTAGCTAGATCTGGAGCAGCCCGAAGCAAAGATACTTTATCCCCTAATTCTGATTTTAATCCAATTAACTTTCTTCCTTGTTGATTAGAGTAGGTGATAAAACCGTTACAATCCAATACCAGAATCCCGTCCCTAATGACATCAAACACTGTCTCCAGTAATTTACGCTCACGAGCCAATCGTTGAACCAAGTTGCTGAGGTTTACCTCATCCAGGTCCTCCAGTTTACCGAGAACTTTGTCTAGTGGGCTTTTCCTAGCCATGTTGGATAAATGGCATCCATTATCTCTTTTGCAATTATCGACTTATCGGCAAGGCAAATTTGACGAAAATCGCCATTTGCGCCGATCAGATAAACTTCATTTTGGTCCGATGAAAACCCAATTCTTTCATCCGAAATATTATTGGCTACTATCCAATCCAAGTTCTTATCGTTTAGCTTTCTAGTAGCAGACTCGATTACATCATGAGATTCAGCCGCAAAACCCACAAGTACTTGATCCAGTCTTTTTTTCGATCCAAGATATTTAAGTATATCTGGGTTCTTAATTAAATTTAGACTCATGGGAAAACGATCCTTATTTATTTTTTTATCACTCAAAAGGACTGGTCTATGATCAGATACCGCAGCACTCATAATGATTAAATTTGCCAAATCAAAGTATGAATCCATTGCTTCCTTCATTTCTAAAGCTGTATCTACCTCGATAAGTTTGACTCCATCTGGCCTGGTTAACTGAGTAGGTCCCGTCACTAAAGTCACTTGCATTCCCAGTTGTTCAGCAGCGCGGGCTAGGGCAAAGCCCATTTTTCCTGATGATGGATTTGAAATAAATCTCACAGGATCAATCCATTCACGGGTAGGCCCAGCAGAGATTAAGCAATGGTATGGAAGTTTTTTAGACAAGATTGATGGCGACAAATTTAAGGGTTCATGATTCCATATTTAACGCATGAATGAAAGCTCTCAATCTACCAAATCCAATTTGAGCGAAAACCTTTGGGTGAATATGTTTTTCAACCTATTACTCCCAATTTTGATTCTTAAAAAAGGAGATGAGTGGTTCGGGCAATTCATTGGTAATTTAACTGATGCACCCAGCGATAGTTCGCTTGTTGCTTCGATTCTTCTAGGAGCCGCCGTGTTATTCCCAGTTAGCTATGGTGTTTATGATTTTATCAGAAGAAAGAAATGTAATATATTAAGTGTACTAGGAGCTGTTAGCACACTTTTGACGGGTGGAATTGGTCTTGTTCCTGGGGGTTCTGTTTCGATGTTTGCGATTAAGGAAGCGGCTTTACCTGGAATCATTGGAATCTTAATTGTGGTTACCCTGAAAACCAAAAATCCTTTGGTCAAAATGTTTTTATTTAATCCAGACATTTTTGATGTAGATAAAATAAAACATCACTTGGAGATGAATCACGCTGAACAAGCTTTCAATAGACTGCTTGCTCAATGTACATGGCTCCTAGTAGGTGCCTTTGGAATTAGCTCCATACTTAATTATATCCTCGCCAGGATCATCGTAGTGACGGAACCCTTTGATAATAAAAGTGCTTTTAACGACGAAATTGGTGTGATGATGATGTGGAGCTTTCCTGTTATTAGTGCTCCCTGCATGTTGGTTAGTGTTTATGCAATTTTGAAAATAACGAAGGGAATTCATTCCCTTACAGGGCTCACACTAGAGGATATTACTAAAACCAAACGCACAAGCCCGAAAGCTTAGCCAAATATAAAAGTTATTCTAAAAGAGACTTATTTGCTCTTTGTGATTTATCTGTTTTCGACAGA
>JAYPAW010000105.1:0-3330 GCA_038123915.1 Opitutales bacterium | reverse complement strand
GTAAATCCGCCCGCTTCGGCGTTCGTCGGTTCGAATCCGACCCCTACCACCACTCGATCGCTTTTCTACATATGAAAGAAAAAAAGCCAGCGAACAGATGGATTTTTATTATCGTGGGTGGTTTGGTATTGTTTCTATACAAAACCTGTACCGGTCAGTTGCCGCCCATAGAATTTTGATGGTTCGCAAACTTTTCAGTCCAGGCCTGTTTTACGGAGTACTGTTAGCCCTTGGGTTATCTTTTGTCTGGGCACAATATTTAAGCGCCTCAATGTTTTCCTTTTATCACGACTGGTCTGGATGGCGTACTATCACTGGCGGGGCACCCAACCAGATTACCCATGGCTTGGAAAAAATTTCCTGGGCAGTCATTTTTTGTTCCTGCTGGTGGATGCTTTGGAGGCTGGATCTATTTATCTCGCAACTCCCCAAGCCCAAAGAAACCGACGAGAAAGCAAGAGGACCTCAAAAAGAGGAGGAAGAACCCAAAGCAAAAGAACCTGCTTTCACCCACACATCGGAGAATTTTGAACCCGAAGAGGATGACATGGTGGATGAACAAGCGGAAAACCATGCCCAATCCCAAAAAACAGAGCAGGCTCAAAAATTCACCTTCCCCACGATTGAGGAAGTTCAAATGGCTGAGGTACTCGGTTTGAACAAAGAAGATTTAGATGATTTTTCCAAAATTAAGTCTACTTACCGGATTGCGATTGCTCAGTATCATCCAGACAAGGTTTCTGCGCTGGGACTCGAAATTCGTGAGGTTGCCGAGAAAAAAGCGAAAGAGATTAACCAAGCCTACGAATTCTTTCGAAAAAAATTCAAAGATCAATGAACCAAAAAAGCAACGGACAACGCTCTTGGATAAGGACTTGAAGATACACCACAAATTGATACTAATTGACCCTTTTTACCATGACTCAAGCAACCACTCATGAATTCAAAGCCGAGACCAAGCAGGTTCTCGATATCGTCGTAAATTCGCTCTACAAGGACAAAGAAATCTTTGTTCGCGAGTTGATTTCTAACGCTTCCGACGCCCTCGAAAAACTTCGTCGTACCCAACTTACTGAAAAAGAAATTTTGGACGACAACCTCGAACTCGAAATCAATTTAAGCACCGATGAAAATGCCAAGCAATTGATCATTCAGGATTTCGGGATTGGTATGACCGAGGAGGAATTGATTAAAAACCTCGGTACGATCGCCCACTCAGGATCGAAAGAATTTATTGAAGCCCTCCAAAATGATGGCGAAAAGAACGAAGCCCTTATCGGTAAATTTGGGGTTGGTTTTTACAGCGTCTTTATGGTTTCTGATTCTGTGAAAGTCTACACCCGCAACTGGCAAAAGGAAGGGGAAGGATTTTGCTGGGAAAGCGACGGTAGTGGGGGTTATTCAATCGATAAGTCCGAGGGACAGCGACGCGGAACAAAAATCGTGATCCAATTGAAAGACGATTTCGACGAGTTTGCCAAAGAAGATCGAATCAAGGATATTGTTAAAAAATACTCCGCATTCGTCCAGTTCCCAGTCTCTGTCAATGGAGAGAAAGTGAACACTGTGGATGCGATCTGGCTGAGATCGAAGTCGGACATCAAAGAAGAAGAGTACGAAGAATTTTACAAATTTCAGGCCAATGATTACGAAGGCCCATTGATGCGGCTCCACTTCAGTGCAGATGCACCGCTCGAAATCAATTCCCTCTTATTTGTCCCCAAGAGAAACATGGAAAAGATGGGCATGTTTCGTAACGAAAACAAGGTTGCCCTTCACTGCCGAAAGGTACTGATCGATGCCGAACCCAAAAACCTTTTCCCTGAATGGCTCAGGTTTTTACGCGGCGTTGTAGATAGTTCAGATATCCCTTTAAATGTATCGCGCGAAACGATGCAGGACAGCGAATTGCTTCGCAAACTGGGCCAGGTTTTGACCAAAAGATTCATCAAATTTCTGAACGAACAAGCCAAGAAGAAGGAAGAGACCTACCTGGAGTTTTGGCAGGAATTTGGTGCCCTGATCAAAGAAGGTGTGGCCACAGACTTTACCTACAAAGATGACTTGGCGAAGTTGCTCCGTTTTCAATCCACAGCTTCAGAAGATGGAAAACTCACCGGCCTCGAGGATTACATCGATCGCATGGCCGCTGACCAAAAAGACATCCTCTTCCTCTACGGTAAAAACCGAAAATCTATCGAGTCGGGCCCTTACCTCGAAGCACTTCAGGCCAGAGGATATGAAGTCTTGTTACTGACGGAACCTGTGGATGAGTATGTGATGCAATCTTTGCGTGAATTCAAAGAGAAAAAGATCATTTCTGCGGATTCTGATGAATTAAAACTCGAAAAATTAGATGAAGAACCGGCCGGGGAAAGTTTGGATAAAAAGGCCATCAAGAAATTGTCCAAATGGATTAAGGAGTCCCTCAAGGAAAGAGTTTCGGATGTGGAAACCGGAGAACGGTTGATCAACAGCCCTGTTTGTGTTGTCGGAGAAGATGGTATGGGGGGAGCCTCTGCCCGTCGAATCATGAAAATGATGCAAGGGCCCGAAGGAGAGATGCCCGCGAGTAAAGTTAAATTCCAAATTAACCCCCGCCACGCGATCATCAAAGGGCTAAATAGTCTGATGGAAAAAGACGAGCCCACCGCTCTTCTGGTTGCTAATCAATTGCTGGACAATGCCCTGGCCTCGGCAAACCTTTTAGACGACCCCAGGGAAATGATTGCACGAAGCTACCAAGCTTTGGAAAAAATCACCTCTTCCTAGTATCCGCTTTCGAGCCAACCTTGGGTTGGTAAATTGGTATTGCACCCTATCCTTAGATTAGGGTAATGAATACATCTAACATGAGGATGGTTCGTAATTTATTGTCTGTATTTGCTGGAATCAGTTTTCTTTTATCCGTTGGTTGCTTCAATAAGGGATCGTCCGGATTTAGCCGTAGTGGAGGCAGCCCCTTTGCGGATGCCGACGCAGCTGTCACCAAGAATATAGAAAACTTAATGGGGCTTTCTGTGGGTATGACTAAAGGTCAGGTTTACAATCTGGCCGGTATCGCCAACTATGTGGAAGGATACGATTGGGGAAGCGTATGGTTCTACAAAATTAGAAAAGGCGGCAATGAAGGAACTCTTTCCGATAAAGATGTTGAGAAAAAATACATGCCTGTGGTGTATGACAACACCGACCGGGTGATGGGGTATGGAAGCAAGTTTTATGACCAAACCTTGTCCGACCTCGGAACCGGACAATTTTAGCATCCTTCCTTTAGCTTAATTTTGCGGATTGTTCGGTTGACGAACAACCACAAATGATTCATTTTCT
>JAYPAW010000104.1:0-3380 GCA_038123915.1 Opitutales bacterium | reverse complement strand
GCTTTTTCTTTTTCGTCGGCTAGTAATTCTTGTTCGAGTAAATGGTCCTCTTGGGTGGTTTTTCCTCTGGGGCGGGTACCGGCGATGGGGCGTATCAGGACTTCGCCTTCCTGTAAGCGTACATGAACTTCTGGAGAGGCCCCAACGATGGAAAAATCTTCCCCTTCCAAAAGAAACATGTAGGGCGATGGATTGATTGCCCGGATGGAACGATAGAGGTGAATAGGATCCCCCTTGTATGGAATTTCAAAACGCTGAGAAAGGACGGTTTGGATGACATCTCCGGACCTTACATATTCTTTGATTTGTTCAACGTGTTGTGAGAATTCTTCCTCCGTGTAGTTACCCAAAGGAACTTCCGGTTCCCCGATATTCTGAAGGGGGGCAGGGGAAAGAGCAGAGGGAGCAAGCAGGCGGTCCCGGGTATCGCGAATTTTCTGGCAAGCATTCTCATAAGCTTGAGCAGGATCCTGCCCAGGGGAAACATTGGCACAGATGGTCAGGCTTTGGTGGGCATGGTCAAATATAAGCAAAAGGTCGGTGACCATAAAGTAGAGCAGGGGTAGGTGCAGATCGTCCTTTTCTGCAACGGGTACAGTATTTTCAACCCGATTCGCATATTCATAGGATAGGTAGCCCACGGCTCCACCTGAAAAACGGCCATCTTTGAGAGGGCTAAAATATTTAAGTGCTGAAATTTCTTGCTCAACCAATTGTAAGGGATCTTCGGGGGTCGGGATATTTTGGGTGGGTAAACCTGTTTCTGAGAGTGTGGTTTGCTGATGCCCGCAGGAAATAATCTTGCGGGGAGAAAATCCCACGAAAGAAAAGCGACTGACTTGCTCTCCCCCCACAACCGATTCAAAAAGAAAGGCGGGCTTTTGGTCGGATAGTTTTGCGTAGGCAGAGAGGGGGGTCTCAGAATCTGCACTGAATCGTGCCTGAACAGCAATTAAGTCGAAGGACTTGGAAAGTTCTTCAAATTGAGAAAGGGGAGGGTCGAACGAAAAATTTGAATCCACGGACACTTGTTAAGTTTAGCGACGCTTAGGCGCCAAATTGTCGAAGAACGAGCAAAATTTGATGAAGTTCGATTTTTGTGTTTGCGATTGTAAGACTTTCGATTTCCACATGGAGAGATGTAAACCAACCATCCGCAAATGCGAGCATGTAATCTTCCCGTAAGTGCCTTATGAAAAAATCCAGCTACAGTCCCTCACCTTATTCCGTACATTGTGTTATCATGGGGGGAGGCCGTGGCACCCGGCTTTATCCGTTAACCAAGTTACGTTGTAAGCCAGCTGTCCCCCTTGGGGGGAAATACCGGTTGGTGGATATACCCATCAGCAATTGTATCAATTCCGGATACAATCAAATCTATCTGCTCAGTCAATTTAACACCGAGTCTTTGCACCGCCATGTGACTGATGCCTACCGCTTTGACCGGTTTGGCCGGGGTTATGTGGAAATCCTTTCTGCAGAGCAAACTGAGCACGGAGATAATTGGTACCAAGGCACGGCCGATGCGGTCCGTCGAAATATGATTCATTTCCATGCCAAACCAGAGGATATTTTTGTGATCCTTTCTGGGGACCAACTCTATCGGATGGATTTTTCCAAAATGGTTGAGGAGCACTTAGAGCGGGGAGCAGATGTAACGGTTGCTGCCAAACCTGTGCCCACCAGCGAGGCATCAGGATTGGGCTTACTCCGGGTTGGGGAAGAGTCGAAAATTGTGGATTTTGTGGAGAAACCAACCGATCCGGATGTGATTGCCCGCTTAGTCCCCCCTGAATTGAAAGCGGGTGGGGGAGAGCCAGACCGTTGCTTGGCATCGATGGGTATTTATGTGTTCAATGCCACTGCGATGGAAGATGCATTGAGTGGAGATGCCACCGATTTTGGTAAGGAAATTATCCCTTCGCTCGTGGGCAAAAAAGATATTCGTTGCCATATTTTTGATGATTACTGGGAGGATATTGGTACTGTTAAGGCGTTTTTTGATGCCAATCTCCAGTTGACCGACGAAGTTCCCCTCTTTGACTTTTACGAGGGAGAGCGTCCAATTTACAACCGTCCAGACATTCTACCCACGGCCAAGTTGGGGAAGTGTTCGGTAACCCGTACGACCATTGCTGCGGGAAGCATGGTTGGGGAATCTGCACTGAACCGCTGTGTGTTGGCAGAAAGATCCATCATTGGGCAGGGCTGTAAGTTGGAAAGCGTGGTGATGATGGGTGCAGATTACTACGATGACCAGTCGAATGGAGATGTCCCCGGGTTGGGAGTCGGGGATGGTGCTCAGATTCAGGATGCGATTATCGATAAAAATGCCAGAATTGGGAAAAATGTTTTTCTGAGTCCCAAAGGTATGGAAGAGGGCTGGGCAGATTCCGGGGAAAATGTTTATGTCCGGGATGGGATTGTAATTGTAACCAAAAATGGAGTGGTTGCAGATGGGGTTAGGATCGGAAACCCATAAGTTTTATTCTTTAACCTTGAATTCATTCCTTCCCTCATTCAAATCACTTTCTAACACATGAGTATTCCAGAAAATTTAAGATATACTGCTGACCATGAGTGGGTAAGCTCCTCGGGTAATGAATGTGTGATTGGTATTACCGATCATGCTCAAGACAGCTTGGGTGATGTTACCTTCGTGGAACTCCCTGAGGTTGGTTCCCGCTTTGAAGAAAAAGCCGTTTTTGGGGTGGTTGAATCAGTGAAAGCTGCTTCGGACTTATACATGCCTATTTCTGGAGAGGTTATTGAAGTGAACGAGGAACTAAATGATTCCCCTGATCGTGTAAATTCGGACCCTTATGGGGATGGCTGGATGATTAAGATTCGGGCCGATTCCGAAGAATCTATTGCGAAGTTGTTGGATTCTAATTCCTACGCACAAGAAATCGGCAGTTGATCTAACGATTTTATTGGTGAAAAACCTCTTGCGGCACGGGGTTTTATCCACTTAATCTAAAAGCTTAGATGTTCCGCCCTTTTACCCTATCTTATTTGGCTGGATGCTTAGCGTCCGTTTTTCGCCTGTTTGGATTTTGGCTGGGGGTAGGGCTATTATGCTCTTCTTTTACCCTGGCTAAGAAAGTATCTCCCAGCGTGATCGTTGCTTCGATCGAGGGAGAGGTAAGTTCCTTAAACATGGAAGATGAGTTCAAGGTACAGCTCGGGCCGACCACTGTGGGTAAGAAAATAAACCCCAAAACTCTTCTCACTACCGGTAAAACTGGGAAAGTTGCCTTGCTCTTTTCCAACGGCACCCTGATCACGATCAAGCCAGGGAGCCGATTTTACCTGCGCACTTACAAGCAATTGGAAGGAATTGTGGAAGGGTCGGTAGATCCAGGTAAACTGGAGGAGGA
>JAYPAW010000103.1:0-3423 GCA_038123915.1 Opitutales bacterium | reverse complement strand
TTACAGTAAGTATGGCAGTAAAGATGAGAAATCCACTCGTCACCCATTCCACCCGATTGAATGGTATATTTTTGAACATATTTATATAGCTTATGGTAAAGAGATCAAAAGGCGAATCATAAAGTCATAAACCAAATGAAAAAATCCTGCTGATTTCGATTCAGATAAATGAGAAAAAATTCCTTGTGACATCCTTGAATACAGGTACTAATGAGGTTAGCTCATTCAGGGCATTTTAATTCTAATCTACAATCAAACTTATATGAATAAACTAAAAATCATCGTTTCGGGTGTCCTTCTTTTAGGAATGCTTTCTTTATCCGGATGTTTTGTCACCAAGGCGGGAAATTATGTTTCTGAAAAATCCAAGGCAGCATGGTCTGGAACCAAATCCTTTTTTGGAGCTGACGAAGATAAGTAATTAAATTTTTAATGAAGCCCTCTCTCATCCCACTCTTTCTTTCTCTCAGTGCCTTTTTAGGGGCTTTCTTTTCCTCCCTGTCTGGAGAACCGAATTCCTCTTCAAAATCTGCCTCTGATCCTTATGTTCTTCATTTGGAGGGCAAGGATGGGCCTGGTAATGGAAAAACCGTGGTCTTAGTTTCCGGTGATGAAGAATACCGCACGGAAGAGAGTATGCCCATGTTGGCCAAAATTTTGGCTGAAAAACACGGATTTACCTGCAAAGTTCTATTTTCGTGGGATGAGAGTGGTGCTTACATTGACCCCGACAATCATAAAGGGGTGAAAGGGTGGCATTATCTCGATAATGCTGATCTTATGATTATTGGTACCCGCTTCCGGGATCCATCGGCCGAAGATGCCAAGCATATCACTCAATTCCTGAATGCTAGTAAACCAGTTATTGGAATTCGAACCTCCACTCATGCATTCAAGTGGTTGAATGACCGTACTTTTGGAGGAAATATTACCTTCAAGGATTTTGGTCCTAAAATCTTGGGAGAAGGTTGGGTGAGCCATCATGGGGATCATAAGAAAGAGGGTGCACGTGGTATAATCGAGTCTGCTAATGCCAACCATCCTGTTTTGAATGGTGTTGAGGATGTCTTTGGCCCCACCGATGTTTACGGAATTAGGGCACTGACTGAAAAAGATACTATTCTTCTTCGTGGGCAGGTTACGGAAAATTTAAAGCCTGACTCCAAACCGGTAGACTCAAAAAACAACCCCATGCAACCTCTCGCATGGATACACCCATACACTTCTCCGAGTGGGAATTATGGTACGGCTTTTTGCACGACTATGGGAGGTTCCGTAGATTTGGTGAGCGAGGATCTTCGCCGTCTTATTATCAATGCAACCTACCACCTGACTGGTCTTGAGGTTCCTTCCGAAGCCGATGTTGCTTATGTGGATCCATTTTATCCTTCCTTCTACGGCTTTTTAAAGAACAAGAAAAACTATTGGAAAAATATGGATATGCAGCCTGAAGACTATGGATTAGGCAAATCCCCCTACGCGGAAGATCCCTCCGGAACACCCGAGTGGCCTTTTCGCGAAACCCCTTCCAAATAGCAATTGTTCGTTGTTACTCCCTTATTTCGGGAGCAGTAGCTTTGCCCGATTTATCTCCTTACCATGACTGAGATCATCTTAATCCGGCATGGGGAGACGGAATGGAACCTGACAGGCCGGTGGCAAGGGCATGCAGATTCCCCCTTGAGTGCCAGGGGTGTTTCCCAGGCTCAGGCTCTTTCTGAGAGAATGGGCAAAGAAGATGTGGATGCTGTGTATGCGAGTGATTTGGAGAGGGCACAACATACTGCCCGGTTAGCTGGAAGTTTGGCAAATTGGACCTTTACTCTGATGCCTGAGTTGAGGGAACGTGATCTGGGTGTACTCGAAGGATTGACCACGGATGAAATGCTGGTGAAGCAACCTGCGGTTTACCAGAGCTTCCTGCATAATGGTCCCGACTATCAACCACCAGGTGGCGAGAGTTTTACTCAGTTTTCCAAGCGTTGCTCTGCCGCGATTGAACATCTGGCAAGCGAACATCCTACAGGGAAAATTGCCGTGGTCACCCATGGTGGTGTATTGGGGGCAATATTCAGGTATGTTTTAAACATTCCCCTAGATGCTGAAAGAAATTTTGTCTTATTAAACTGTTCGATCAACAGGATTCAGAAAACGAAGGGTGGCTGGAATTTAATTAGTTGGGGAGATGTGGCACATCTCGAAGGATTGGATACCCTTGATGATGCATGATCGCTTGATAAGTTAAGAATTTTACTGAAAGTGATTATATTGAAAAATATGTAAAATAATAAAAATAAAAGACTTTTTGCCTGAAAAATATATAAAAAATTAGAATTATTTGATAAAATGATCAGTTTTGGCTATATTTAAGTGTATGAAAATTGACCCTAATAATGATCTTTTTGAGTTTCGTTTTCATTATCACATCGATGGATCTGCTGGTTTCTCGGACAAATATTTTCTGGCTCATGATGTAACAGAGGCCAAAGAAATGTTTGATTATGCATGCAGCAAAAGAGCTACACCGGCATTGTTAGATAGGGTAGAGAAGTGGAACCGCTGGGCAGATCGTTGGGAAGATATTGATTTAGGATCCAGGGATCCATATCTGAACTAGCTCCTCATGATTCCTCCTGAGAGGTCTTAATTCATGGGAGTTGTTAAGATCTTTTTGCGTTAGTCGCTTGCTTTTTCGAATTTCGAGTCGTTAATTGGAGGTATGCCCGCCCAGCCTGACCATGAAGATGTCTTCGAATATCGAATTGTATATGTGAATACAAATCATGGTTATTTATCTAAAAAGCATTTTTTAGCCCATTCTCAGGAGCACGCATTAGAAATTTTTAGATATGCGTGTCTCCGAAAGTCTATTGTGCCCGAAGTCATTTCTATTGATTTTTGGAATCGTTGGGCAAACCGCTGGGAAAATCAGGAGTTACTTGCCCCAGATCCCGAAACATCCGTTCCTATCACAAGCTCCGCTTAAATTCTATAAATCTACCATTAAAGAAATAAATCTTTTACGATTCAAAGAGTAGAATTATACAGGGATGGATGCATTCCCCAAAAACCGATCAGATTTCACCTAGGTTTTCATTGCTAGCCGATACTTCCGCTCATGGGAAGGCACGGGCAGGACAGTTGAATCTTCCACGGGGTGAGGTGCCCACTCCTGTTTTCATGCCTGTGGGTACTCAGGCCACAGTGAAAGGCGTTTTACCAAGGGATCTTAGAGAGGTTGTTCAGGCACCTATCATTCTTGGAAATACTTATCATATAAACCTTCGTCCAGGCGTGGATGTTGTTCGAAAAGCCGGGGGATTATCTGATTTTATGAAATGGGGAGGCCCTGTTCTTACGGATAGTGGAGGCTTTCAGGTATTCAGTCTTTCCAAGTTGCGAAAAATTACGGATGAAGGGGTG
>JAYPAW010000102.1:1476-3432 GCA_038123915.1 Opitutales bacterium | reverse complement strand
AGAATCTGGCAAGCTTCCGGTCATGTGGATGGATTTACTGACCCCATGGTGGATTGCAAGGAATCGAAGATGCGCTACCGGGCCGATCAACTTTTCGCTGCGGAGGTCACAGTGGATGGTGAGTCGATCGGGTGGGTTTCCTTGCTCGAATCTGAATCGATGGAGGAGGAAGCGGCCAAGCAAGCAGAATCCCTTAAAAGAAAAGCGGCCAAGCAGGGCAATCTTGATGCCGTGCAACTGCGACCTTACGATGAACTGAGTGCAGAGGAGCAGCAGCTTGTTCCTTCTCCTGCCACCGGCAAGCCCGGTTCTTTAACTCCTCCGCGGGAGTTCAATATGATGTTCGAGACTCATGTCGGGGCCTTGCGGGATGGATCTTCCAAGTGTTATTTACGCCCGGAAACCGCCCAGGGAATTTTTGCCAATTTTAAAAACATTGTTGATACTGGCCGGGTAAAAGTTCCTTTCGGAATCGCACAGATTGGTAAAGCTTTTCGCAATGAGATCACTCCACGGAATTTTATCTTTCGTTCCCGGGAGTTTGAGCAGATGGAAATCGAATATTTTATTCCGCCCGGGGATGAGCATTGGCCCAAATATCACCGCGAATGGATCGATGCACGAAAGAATTGGTTTGAGTCGATTGGCCTTACTTCAGATATGCTCGGAGAGGAAGTCCATCCTCAGCATAAATTAGCTCACTATGCTCAGGCATGTACAGATATCACCTTCAAATTTCCCTTTGGTGAACATGAGCTCGAGGGAATTGCGGCTCGGGGGAATTTTGATCTCACTCAACACCAGGAACATTCAGGCAAGAGCCTGGAGTATTTTGACGAGGGAACTAAGCAACGCTATTTACCCCATGTGATTGAACCAAGCCTGGGAGTGGACCGTACTTTTCTTGCCGTTCTCTGTGCAGCTTACCAAATCGACGAGGTCGATGGGGAGAAACGAACGGTGATGAAATTTCACCCCAGGGTTGCCCCTCTCAAGGCAGCTGTTTTCCCATTGGTCAAAAATAAGCCTGAATTGGTGGAAAAAGCCCAGGGGCTTTACCAGCGTCTTCAACGCAAGTGGAATGTGACATACGATCAATCGGGTGCGATTGGCCGCCGTTACCGTCGGGCAGATGAAGCTGGGGTTCCCTTTGCTCTAACCGTGGATTTCGATACCCTGGAAGGCGATGGTTCCATTACCTTGCGTGACCGGGATACCACCGAGCAGCAAAGAATGTCGATGGACGAAGCGGTTGCTTATTTGGAAGAACGGATCAATCCTTGATTTATCCCGCCATTGGGGATGTTTAAGCTAACTGGTCTTCCAGTCCTCAAGTACAAGTTGAAGAGAACTTCTTCCATTCCAAAAGTTTTTTCTTAGCTTAAAGAGAAGATCTATTTTTTGCCCAACGGGTGGTATGCGGTCTCCCATCCGCCAGGCTACACCACGGATATAACCCGATCCATTTCGAATGGAGAACTGGAAATGTTCTCCATTGCCAATGGGTCTGGGTGGAGAATCGAGCACAATTTCTTTGATTCCTAAAAGAGGCTCTTCATTACCCTGTCCAAACGGGCCCAGGGAATTGATTTCATCCAATAACTCATATCTTAACACATCGGGGTCGATAAATGCATCCACACTCAGGGAGGATTCTTCTGGAGTGGATGTAGTGCAATTTTGGACTGCCTCCATAAATTCAGCGATAAACGATTCGCGTTCACTTTCCTTAAGTCCCAGTCCAACCGCTACAGGATGGCCCCCCCAATGGGTTAACCTGTTCTGGCATTGGGAAAGGATTTCCACCAGATTTACCCCTGGTACGCTCCGTCCAGAACCACAGTATTCATCTCCTTCTCCACGGGCTAGTACCAGGCATGGTTTATTGAGCGAATTGGCGAGTTTCCCGGCAACAATCCCGACGACCCCCGGGTGCCAACCATCTCCATCCCCGGT
>JAYPAW010000102.1:0-1376 GCA_038123915.1 Opitutales bacterium | reverse complement strand
TTCAGGAGAGCGAGTAATCCTGGGGAGGCATCCATAAAAAGGCGCATCATTCCAAAACGAGATAAGATTCGGCTCTCTCCCTGTAAGGGAACCAAGTCGGCGAGCGTTCCAATTGCACAAAGGGGGAGAAAATCCCTCGGGGTTAACCCTTCTGAACCTGGTGCCTCCATTTCTCTCACCCGCTTGTAAAGAGCATGAATCAATTTAAAACAGAGTCCTGCGGTGCACAGATGCCGCCAAGGTTCTCCTTGGTCAGGAGCTATGTGCGGGTTGATAAGGATCGCTTTGGGTAAGGAATCGCCTTTTTGCTGGTGATGATCCACCACAATCAGATCAATTTCCAGGCTGTGAAGATAATTGGATTCCTCAATCGAGTTGGTTCCACAATCAAGTGCGATGACCAAGCCAAACTTTCCTTTACTTAGGCCGCGTTCCAATGCTTCTTGGGTCAAGCCATAACCCTCGCTCAATCTTTTGGGAATAATGGTTTCTACAACCAATCCAATTGATTCCAGGGCCTGCTTGGTCATTACGGTGGAACTGATCCCATCCACATCGTAATCCCCCAGTAACAAAACTTTTTTTTTGTTGTCCCGGGTATTCAGTATTTTTGATACAGCCAGATCCATATACTGGATCGCAAATGGATCATCCAAATCCTTTAATTTAGGTTTAAGAAAGGCTTGGGCTTCCCTGGAATCAGCAAATCCTTTTTGTACGAGGAGTCTCGCCAACAAAGGGGAGATATCCAATTCTTTCTGGAGTCGGGCAACGGAGGATTGCTCCGCCTGTTGCTCGATCCACTGCATCCCCACCGAGCTGGTGCTAGAAAATGATTCTGAGAAGCAGGGCTATTTGGATGTCTGCCAGTCGTACTTGGGCAACAATTCCCCTTCTTCCACATGCTTGCGGTCCCCGCGGTGCCAAAAGTAGAAAATTGGACTTGCGATAAAGATAGAGGAAAAAGTTCCAGTCAAAATACCAATGACAAACACAAAAGCGAAGTCGTTGATGATCCCGGCACCAAAGATCCACAATGAGGTTGCGGCCAATAGGGTGGTAAAGCTGGTAAGAATGGACCGAGAGAGCACCCGGTTGATTGCCAGAACTACGATCTTTCGCAGATTGGTTACCGGGTTGAGTTCCAGTTCCTCCCGGATCCGGTCAAAAACAACAATGGTGTCGTTGATGGAGTAACCCACGATCATTAAAATAGAGGCGAGCATGGGGGCAGTAAACTGGCCCGAACAGATCGCTCCATCGGTCAGGTGTCCAATCAGGACAAACAATCCAACCGTCATTAAAATATCATGGATCGTTGCGACGACTGCACCAATCGCATATCCCATTTCAAAGCGGAGAGCGACATAGAGTAA
>JAYPAW010000101.1:0-3563 GCA_038123915.1 Opitutales bacterium | reverse complement strand
GATCGTTGCTTTCATTGTCACGGCCCTGATAAACATGACCGTAAAGCAGAACTAAGACTGGATCAAACCGGTGGACCAGATGGTGCTTACCGGATCCTGGATGAGATCCAGGCAATCAAGCCTGGAGATTTGGAGGAGAGTGAAGTGTGGCACCGGATCATTTCCGATGATGAGGATGAGTTAATGCCCCCACCCGATTCCCACAAAAAGAAATTAACCAAGGATGAGGTAAACATAATCCGCCAATGGATTGAAAACGGGGCCGAGTATGAAAAGTTTTGGGCCTTTAAAAAACCTGCGATCAAATCTATAAAATCTAAAACTGTGTGGGCCAAAGACCCGATTGACCAATATGTAATCGACCGATTAAACAAAGAAAAATTATCCCCCAAGCCAGAGGCGGACAAGCGTACTTTGTTACGACGACTGACATTTGATCTCACCGGACTGCCACCCACACTGGAGGAACTTTCCTCCTTTATTCAGGACAAGAGCGAGAACGCCTACGAAGAGCGGGTGGATGAACTCCTAACCCGTCCACAATACGGTGAGCACATGACCCGATACTGGGCAGATCTGGTACGCCTCGCAGATACCAATGGTTTGCATACTGACCGGCACCGGTCTTTTCATGCCTATCGGGATTGGGTGATTCAATCGTTCAACAGGAACCAACCCTTTGATGAATTTATTCGTGATCAATTAGCTGGAGATCTTTATCCCCATCCAACAACTGATCAATTGGTTGCCTCGGGGTTTAATCGTTTAAACCTGATGTTTGAAAAAGGGTCAGTATTGCCCGAGGAAAGCCTATACCGCAACGTCCTTGGTCGATTGGAGGCATTGGGCACGGCATTCTTAGGACTCACCGTGCAATGTGCTGAATGTCACGACCACAAATATGACCCCATATCACAAAAAGAATTCTTCCAATTGTATGCCTTCTTTAACAATTTGGATGGCCAACCGCAAACTGGGCCCAAGGAACCAAACGGCGTACAGGAACCATCGATAGACATACCTAAAGAACATACCATTACCGCAGAACGGGCCATGGTGATGAAGGAACGAAACCAGACCCGTAAAACATTCATGAGGTTACGCGGTGCTTACGATAAAATGGGGGAAGAAGTTACCCGTGGAACCCCGGCATTCTTGCCACCGATGAAGGTAGCAGGTGATGAACCCACTCGTATGGATCTGGCTAATTGGTTGGTAGCACCCGAACACCCCTTAACTTCTCGGGTAACGGTGAACCGGTTGTGGCAACAATTCTTTGGTACCGGACTGGTCAAAACATCAGAAGATTTCGGAGCACAGGGAGAATTCCCCAGTCATCCGGAACTCCTCGATTATTTAGCGGTTCGTTTTGTGGAAACTGGATGGGATACAAAGAAATTAATCAAGGAACTGGTTATGTCATCCACCTACAAACAACAAGCAGGCACCAAGGAATCCGAATATAAATCGGATCCGGAAAATAGATTACTCGCCCGTGCGTCCAGCTACCGGATGGATGCAGAGATGATCCGTGATCAGATCTTGTTTGTGAGCGGAAAGCTAAATGGCAAACTTTTTGGCAGGAGCGTCAAACCACCCCAACCGCCAGGCCTGTGGAAGTCTGTAACCATGACCAACGAATTTTTCGTGGCCGACCAAGGACCGGATATCTACAAGAGAAGCCTTTACACTTTCTGGAAGCGGATCATGCCACCTCCACAAATGAGTATCATGAATGCACCATCGAGGGAGTTCTGTGTTGCCCGTCGGGAAAGAACAAACACTCCCCTGCAGGCTCTCCTTCTAATGAATGAACCGGAGTATTATAAACTCGCTCAAAGTTGTGCCGAACGGACATTAAGCGAAACCAAGGGACATCGTCAGAAAACATTGATAAGGCTATATGAACGAATCACCTCTCATCCTCCTAGCACACACGACCTGGCACTCCTGAACCAAAGTTTGGACCAGTTTCTTCTGCATTATAAAAACAATCCAGAATTGGCTAAACAATCGGCCGCCGCTGCAAAAGAAGAAGATAAAACTGCAGCATGGACGTTGCTTGCCCATAGCTTGCTTAATTTGGAAGCCGCAAAAGTAAGAAGATAAAAAGATGGATATATTACAAAGATTCTGCGACCTCCAAAACAGAAGGCAATTTCTTGCCCGTTCGGGTATGGGCCTCGGGGCAACTGCACTAGCCTCTTCTCTTCCCGGCCTTCTTGCAAAAAGTAAGCCAGCTATAAATGCCAAAGCAAAACGGGTGATTTTTCTGTTCATGGCCGGTGGCCCAAGCCAATTAGACCTTTTTGATTACAAACCAAACATGATCAAACTTCACGGCACACCTTTGCCTAAGGAAGTTTCTGGAGGGCAACGAGTCACCGCAATGACCAAGGGAAAAGCCCAAATAGTATGCTCTTCGGCATTTAAATTTTCCCAGCATGGACAATCCGGTAATCATTTAAGCGAATTGCTCCCACATCTATCAACCGAGATAGATGAACTCTGCCTGATCAAGTCCACCCATACCAATGCGATCAATCATGACCCTGCCCAAACCTTTTTTTGCACGGGCTCAGAAATGGCGGGAAAAGCAAGTATGGGAGCATGGCTGAGTTATGGTCTTGGCTCAATGAATCGTGACCTTCCCGACTTTGTGGTTTTGAGTTCGGCATTCTTTTCTGGGAAGGTAAATGTTCAGGCTCTTTATAGTAAACTCTGGGGAAATGGTTTCCTCCCATCCAAGCATCAAGGGGTAGCTTTTCAGTCCACGGGTGATCCGGTCCTTTTTCTTTCCAACCCCAAAGGTGTGGACAGGGAGGCACGCAGAAAAATGTTGGATCTGGTAACCAAGCTGAACCGCAACCAACAGAACCAGACAATGAACCCGGAAATTGAAACTTCAATAAGCCAGCAAGAGATGGCTTTTCGTATGCAAATTTCCGTTCCTGAATTAACTGATTTTTCTAAGGAAAATAAAACAGTGATAGAGAGTTACGGACCGGAGGTTCATAAGCCCGGTTCTTTTGCCAGCAATTGCTTACTGGCCAGAAGAATGGCCGAAAGAGATGTACGTTTCATTCAACTCTTTCATCGTGGCTGGGACCACCATGGGGCACTCCCCCAAAATTTGCGGGGCCAGTGCCTGGATGTGGACCAACCAATCTCTGCCTTACTCAAGGATCTTAGACAAAGAGGATTACTTGAGGATACCCTGGTTGTATTTGCCGGAGAATTCGGACGGACCACTTATGCTCAGGGTGGAGCGAATCATGCCAATTACGGCCGGGACCATCACCCCCGATGCTTCACCACATGGATGTCCGGAGCAGGGGTTAAAAAAGGCTTAAGCTATGGAGAGACGGACGAGTACTGTTATAATATTACCAAAGACCCCGTCCATGTAAGAGATCTCCATGCAACCATGCTCCATCAGTTGGGCATCAATCACCAGGAATTGACTTACCCCTTTCAGGGACTTGATCAAAAACTTACCGGGGTTGAGCCAGCACGTGTGGTGCACGATTTACTGATTTAAAAAGTACGAAACAAAAGAAATT
>JAYPAW010000100.1:0-3565 GCA_038123915.1 Opitutales bacterium | reverse complement strand
TGGAGAATGAATCTCAAGAAACTCTTTCTTAAATGCCTGGTAAATTTCCTCGGCTGCAAGTTCCCGAGATTCGGAGTCCGCTTTTTCATTCATCAATAAACCGACCTCTGGGTGCATGGGCTTGGGGAGGTCCAACCCGAATTCCCGGGAAAGTACATAAGCGACCCCTCCCTTGCCACTTTGGCTGTTGATGCGAATGATTGCTTCGTAGGACCGGCCGATATCCTGCGGGTCAATAGATAAGTATGGAACCTGCCAATGATCCTTTTCGGTCGCTCCTTCTTTGGTTCTTAAGTCCATTCCTTTCTTGATCGCATCCTGGTGCGATCCGGAGAAAGCGGTGAAGACAAGATCTCCACCATAGGGGTGTCGTTCGTGGACGGTCATGCCCGTGGTTCGCTCATAAGTTTCACGAATCTCCTCGATGTTGGAAAAGTCGAGCTTTGGGTGCAGTCCTTGGCTATACATGTTGAGGGCTACGGTCACGATATCAAGATTTCCAGTCCTCTCTCCATTACCAAAAAGGGTACCTTCAACACGATCAGCCCCTGCTAGGAGGCCAAGTTCTGTGGCGGCCGTTCCGGTTCCACGATCGTTGTGGGTGTGAAGGCTGATCGTCGCTTTATCCCGTTCTCTTAAATGAGTGCAAAACCATTCAATCTGATCTGCATGTACATTGGGGGTAAAGAGCTCGACCGTGGCGGGTAAGTTTAAAATAATTGGATTCTTCGCGGTTGGTTCCCATGCGTCCATGACGGCTTCGCAAACTTCGAGAGCATATTCAACCTCGGTATCAGAAAAACTTTCCGGTGAGTACTCCAGTTGAACCTCGGTGTCAGGGAGTTCAGGGAGAAGTTTTTTGACCAGGGCGACTCCCTCAATTGCAATCTTCTTAATCTCCTCCTTGGACATTCCAAAGGTTACCTTTCGCTGAAGAGGAGAGGTCGAATTATATACATGGATGATTGCTTTTTGAGCCCCCTTTAAACTTTCAAAACTTCTACGTATAAGGTGTTCTCTTGCCTGGGTAAGGACTTGCAGGGCCACGCCATCAGGAACCAAGTTGTCGTCGATTAATTTTCTGGCGAAATCAAATTCTGTCTGGGCGGCGGATGGAAACCCAATCTCGATTTGATGAAAACCAATTTGGCAAAGGAGTTTAAATAATTCGAGTTTCTCCTTTACCCCCATGGGGATAGGGAGGGCCTGATTGCCGTCGCGTAAATCTACGCTGCACCAAATAGGAGCCTGATTGATCGTTCGATTGGGCCACTGACGATTTGGGAGATCAATCACTCCCCATGGCTTATATTTCGTTATCGGACTGTTTTGCATTTTCGAAACCCAATAACTATTGAAATTGAAAGGTCTTGGAAAGAGTTAATCGAAAGGCTCGTCAATCGATGAGTAAATCTTGATTGTCGGTAAGATCAATTTTCATAGAATCAAAATTTTATGGAGCAGATTAATTCCCATGTTGAAAACCTCTCTGGCAAGGTGATTGTGCTGGGAGTTTCTGGCTCGATTGCTGCCTACAAATCGGCAGATCTAACCAGCGAATTGCGCAAGGCAGGAGCTGAAGTTTTTGTGGCTATGACGGAGTCTGCCACACGCTTTATTACCCCTTTGACTCTGGGAACTCTTTCGAGAAACCCAGTAGCCGTTTCCTTGTGGGAGGAAGGGCAGGGTTGGCAACCAGGTCATATAGAGTTGGCGGATCAGGCAGATTTATTTTTGGTTGCGCCTGCAACCGCAAATCAAATCGCTAATTTTGCCCGCGGGCAGTGCCCTGATTTACTGGCATCCATTTATCTGGCCACCCGAGCCCCCGTGCTGATTGCCCCAGCTATGAATGGAAAAATGTATGAACATGAGGCAACGCAGGAAAACCTGAAGATTCTTGAATCCAGGGGTGTGCATTTTATTGATCCAGTAGTGGGTGAGTTAGCCTGCGGATACGAAGGGGTTGGCAAACTGGCACCAGTGGATCAAATTGTTTTGGCATCTGCTGGTGTGCTTGCATGAGATCAAAAAAAAGCCCACCCGCATGGGTGAGCTTTTGGTGTTAGTTGCAGAAAGACGCTATGCAGCGTGGGGTAATTCCTGCAGGCAAGATTGTTTTCGCTTAACCTTTTTGAGTCTCGATCTTCTACGAAGCCCCCGATCGAGTTTTTCAATGAGGTCGTCGATGGATTTATAAATATTATCTGATGCGGCTGAAATGGTAATGGTTGTCCCCTTCAGTTCCAGGTGTCCCTTGGCCACGAATTCATTTTCGTGGGATGAAGATTTCGCGGATCTTTCCAACTCAATGCGTGCTCGGATAATTTTCTCTTCGTGTTTGAATATTTTTTCCATTTTCGAAGAAACTACTTCTTTGTGAGTTTCATTGAGGGAGAGATGAAGTCCGGATAGGATCAGATTATTCTTCATATATGCGTTTATATTTTAGGTTATACACTTGTGCAGAATCGCACATGATTGAATAACTAACCAATCACAGGATTTCCTATTTCTCCAATTTTATTTCATATTTTTTTCAACACATGGATTTATCAATCGCTACGGACCCGCCTTTAGTTGAGTTGGAGGAATTCAAAAAATGGATCTTATTTGAGGATAACGATTTGTTGGTTTTAAATAAACCTGGATGGTTGGTGTGCCATCCATCCAAGAATGGACCATTTTCGAGTTTGGTAGGGGTTGCCAAGGAATATCTGGCGGTGGATACCATACACTTGGCCAGTCGCTTGGACCGGGAAACAAGTGGAGTTGTTTTACTGGCTAAGCATCGGAAGGCTGCCAGTTACTGGCAAAAGGGGATCGAGCGGAAGTCTGTCCGCAGATGTTATCTTGCAATTGTTGAGGGGGAGGTAACCGAAACTCAAAGCATTTCAACATATTTGGGTAATGATCCATACAGTGAGGTCTATGTAAAACAAATGGTGACAGAGAAAAGTCGGAAGGCAAAATTTGCGGAGACCGTCTTCATCCCACTTTTTGCATCCAATCAATACACCTTATGTTCGGTAAGCACACTGACCGGGAGGAAACATCAGATTCGCGTACACGCCCAGTGGATGGGGCATCCACTGGTTGGTGAAAAACTCTACGGAAGTAATGAACAGATTTATCTGGACTTTTGCTCCACCGGTTGGCGGGAGGAGTGGCGGGATGCTTTGGGGATGACCAGGCAGGCACTTCATGGTCGAACATTGGCGGATTCATTGAGCTTACAGAGTTTTCTTGCTCCATTACCTGAAGATTTCACCTGTTTTCTTGAGCAAAAATTAGAACTGAAGAGTGATTTACTCCAAGACTGTATTACCAAGTCCGATCATAGTTTCCTCTCCTCTCTTACGGAGAATTAAGTTGTGCTAGCAATACGACCATTGCAAAATTGACTGCTTATGTCTGCACATAGTCCCAATGCGTCTCCGCTTGAAGCTTTAAAAGCTGGGTTTCGTCGTGCGTGCGTGCGTCGGTTAGTTGGTGACGAAAGTGGGGCAGTGCAGGTTCTTAGGGATGAAATTCCCGGTTTAGTGGTTGCTTGGGCAAAAACGAG